>JBEGQB010000071.1:0-8022 GCA_041181165.1 Actinomycetota bacterium | reverse complement strand
ACCGATCCGTTCTCGATGTTGTCGGGAGCGACTCCGTATCTTCGCCTGCTGAGCACCCTGACCGGCGGGTACCTCTTGGCCGAGTCGGTTCTCATCGCACACGATCAGAACCTCGGTGACGCAGTGGTGTCGGAACGAGTGGCGTCGGCTCGTTTCTTCTGTGAGCAACTCATGCCGGCCGCCGACGGCCTCGTGGCAGCGGTGACCGGAGACGCATCACTGGTGATGCAGTCGATCTGACGCGATCAGTCGATCGCGTGCTCGCGTAGAGACGTCAGATCGCAGAACTCGAGTGCCGACACGTGTGTGGCGGCCAACACCACGCGGGGCGCTCGCCCTGCTTCATAGGCCTCCTGCCAACGTGATGCACACAAACACCATTGGTCGCCACCTTTCAATCCGGCGAATCCGTACTGGGGCATCGGGGTGCTGAGGTCGTTACCGCGGCTCTTCGAAAATTCGAGAAATTCATCTGTCATCACGGCGCACACCACATGCATGCCGGGATCGTCGCCGCGTGACTCGCAGCAACCCGTCCGGTAGTAACCGGTGAGCGGATCGAATGAACACGGGACGAGTTCGCCGCCGAGGACGTTTCGCTGGCTCATGGTGAAGAAATCGCTCAGGACACCGAGACGTCGAGAAGCTGACCGATGAGATAGGTGACTCCGCAGGCCACCAGAAGGATCAGGACTTGGCGAATCGACGACCAGGCGATCCGGCGTTCGGCGAAGCGCCCGATCACCGCGCCCACGACAGCGGCGGCCACGACACCGATGAGGATCGAGGTGACCTTCGCGGCTCCGCCGCCACCGATGAACCATGGAATCACCGGCAGGATCGCTCCGAACAGGAAGCACACGAGTGAGAGCACAGCTGCCTGCCACGGTGACGGAAGTACGCCCGGGTCGACCCCGAGTTCTTCACGAGCGTGGACGGCGAGAGCAACATCGGGCTTGCGCATCACATCAGCCGCCGCGGCGGCCGCCCGGTCGGGTTCGATGCCGTGACCTTCGTAGATCTTGGCGAGTTCGTGAGTTTCGGCCGCAGTGTTGACGCGCAATTCGCGACGCTCGATCTCGAGTTCGCGCGTGACGAGTTCGTTCTGTGCGGACACCGAGATCCATTCGCCGGCCGCCATGCTCGCGCCACCAGCAATGGCGCCGGCGAGTCCGGCCAATCGAACGAGTGAAGAGTCGACGCCGCTTCCGGCGAAACCGATCACGAGCGACACGTTCGAGACGAGTCCGTCACTGATACCGAACACCGCTGCACGCGCGAGTCCGCCGGCGACGCTGCGGTGACCGGGATGTTGCTCGCCTCCGAGTGTGAACGAATGACGTCCCATGGACTCGACCCTACCCCTCCGGCGGGAACGTCACCGGTAGCGTTCAGGGCGCATGTCGTCACAGGTGACCCCCGTTACTGATGGCCCTCGGTTCAGGTTCGCGCCGTCACCGACTGGCTTCTTTCACGTCGGTGGCGCCCGTACCGCGCTCTACAACTGGGCTCTGGCCAAGCGACTGGGGGGCAAATTCGTCCTCCGCATCGAGGACACCGACGAGGCGCGCAATCGTCCCGAATGGACGCAGGGCATCATCGATGCCCTTGCGTGGATCGGTGTCCACAGTGACGATCCGACCTTCGAAGGCCCGTATTTCCAGAGCAATTACGCAGCCGATCACGTCGCCGCTGCCGAGCGACTCTTCTCAGAGGGTCGGGCGTATTACTGCGACCTGACCCCCGAACAGATCCAGGAGCGCTCGAAGACCTCCGGCAAACAGGGTTACGACGGATATTCACGGGATCGACGACTGGAACCAGGCCCGGGACGAGTGCTTCGTTTCCGAGTACCCGAGGGAACGACCGTGGTGGACGATCTGGTTCGGGGTCGCGTGGAATTCGCCAACGAGACGATCGAGGATTTCGTTCTGCTTCGCGGGAACGGATCGCCGATGTTCCTTCTCGCGAACGTCGTGGACGACATCGCCATGCGCGTGTCCCACGTCGTGCGGGCCGAGGAGCATTTGCCGAACACCCCCAAGCAGCAGATGCTGTGGGAGGCACTTGGTCAGCGGCCGCCCGTGTGGGCGCACGTGCCGGTGCTCGTCAACGAACAGCGCAAGAAGCTCTCGAAACGCCGGGACAAGGTCGCGCTCGAGCAATACCGCGCCGAGGGCTATCTCGCCGATGCGATGGTGAACTATCTGATGACTCTCGGATGGGCGCCGCAGGGTGACACCGAGATCGTGCCTTGGTCGCGTATCGAGGCCGACTTCCGTCTGGAGGACGTCAATCATTCGCCGGCTTTCTTCGATTTGAAGAAGCTGGCGGCCTTCAATGGTGAGTACATCCGGGCGATGCCGGTGGAAGCATTCATCGAAGCCTGCGCCCCGTGGCTGAGCGGTGATGCAGTCCCGTGGCTTTCCGATCAATTCGATCCGCAGGTGTTCCGTTCCATGGCCGAACTCGTGCAAACCCGCATCGTGACCATGGCCGAAGTGCCGAATCTGGTGGACTTCCTCTTCCTCGACGAGCCGATCATCGACTCGACATCGTGGGACAAGACTTTCGGTTCGCCCGACGCGGTGAAGATGCTCGGTGTGGCAATCGACGCGTTCAGCGATGTGACGTGGAATGCCGAGGTGTTGAAGACGACGTTGGAGAACGCCGGGAACTCTCTCGGGTTGAAGTTGGGCAAGGCGCAGGCCCCGGTCCGCGTGGCGGTCACCGGACGAACCATCGGACCGCCGCTGTTCGAGGCGCTCGAAATCCTCGGTCGGGACGTGGTGCTCGCACGTTTGCGGGCGGCGGCCGATCGACTGGCGGGAAGCTGACCTCCGTCATGTCGTCCGACGGCGGCGATTTCATCTTGCCGCCTCCGCCGCCGGGTCCGCCCGACTCGACTCCCGCGGGAGTGGTCGAACCGGTGGTGCCGCGATTTCGATTGCCTCGTTGGTGGCGACGCGGTGGCTGGCGACGAGCCATCGGACTCCTCGTGTGTGCCGCTCTCGTTGCGGTGCTCTATTACTTCCTGACGCTTGCACAGGTATGGCGTACCGGAGTGACCGATCACGACCGTCCGGTGGATGCGATCGTGGTGATGGGTGCGGCGCAATACGACGGTCGGCCGTCGCCGCAATTACAGGCACGACTCGATCATGTGGTCGAGCTCTGGAGTCGGGGTCTCGCGCCGATGGTGATCGTGACGGGCGGCAATCAGCCCGGTGATCGTTTCACCGAAGCGAGCACTTCGCAGAATTACTTGCAAGCCAATGGTGTTCCGGCATCGGCGATCGTGGGCGAGGACACCGGCTCGAGTTCGTGGGAATCATTGAAGAACATCGCCGAACGTGCCGACGAGTGGGGAGTGCGCAGCGTCATCTTGGTGAGCGACCCCTTCCACTCTCTGCGCATCAAGTTGATGGCAGAAGAACTCGGACTCACGGCGTACACCTCGGCGACCGACACGAGCCCGGTGAGGGGCTGGACTGCGGCCAAGAAGCACTTCGCTGAGGCGGCTGGGGTGGCGGCTGGGCGCCTCGTGGGTTTCGATCGTCTCGAGAGCTGGATCGGCTGATCGGCCGGTAGTCCCTCGAACGGGTCGCCACTACAATCCAAGCGCTCCTTGGGGAGTGGTGTAACTGGCAACACAGCAGATTCTGGTTCTGTTATTCAGGGTTCGATTCCTTGCTCCCCAGCCATGACGACCGGGCTTCGGCCCGGTCGTTTCGCGTGGCGACCCGTGTCGGTGACCGCGGGCGGGCGGTAGCGTTTCGTCCGCTACTTGCTCCCATCGTCTAGTGGCCTAGGACACCACCCTCTCAAGGTGGCGGCACGGGTTCGAATCCCGTTGGGAGTGCCAGAGAGTCGGTGAGGTTGGTCGTTGCGGCCCCTTGCAGGGACGGTTGGTTATTGAACCCCCATCGGTGACGCGATGAAGGCGAATTTGTCCGGATCGTATTCGAGTTGAAGGTCGGCCTTTTCGTTGCCGGCCCGGCTGAACCCAACGAGTCCGAAGTTGTACCAATACTCGAGAAAGATGACGCCCCAACTGAGCTGACCGTCCTCGATGATCGTGAAGCCCGCATCGGGATCCTTGATCGAACCTTTCTGCACGATGTCGACCAAGCTCCACTGGCAGTCCTTCTGGGCGAGGATCGAGCCGAACGGGTAGAAGGCCATGAAGTGGATCAGGAACGACTGGTGCCCGGAACCGGGAGCGAAGTCGCCGACTTCGATGTCCTCCACGGTGATCCCCATGTCCGGGTCGTCGCCAATGCCCCGCATATCAATAGGGGTCTCGACCCAATCCTTTCCGTCGGACACGAAGAACTTGAGTTGGCCGTTGACCACGGTGGCCGCGGCCGGTGAACAGTCGCCGACTGCCACGACGAGCCCGGTGTCGCCCGAGACGTCCGGAGCCAAGGTCTGCAACGGCCCATCCAATGGATTGCCCACGACGGCCGGCGTCGAATCACCGCAGCCGACGATCGACCAACACGTCACCCCAACGACAAGAGAGACGATTGCCCGTCGTCCCGATCGACCTCGCAACTGCTCGTTCACGAACCCATCATCGCCGGTCGGTGGGAGGCCCATGAACGAGGGGAGGGGCGGCCATCGAGTCACCCGTGAGCAGGCACAACACGTTCACGGTCCTGAAACAATTCGTATAGACGAATCTGATCTATAGTCCGCCCATGGCGTTGGCCAACAAGGGGGAAACCGAGACGGTCGCCGACGATGCGCCGCTCTACGAGAAGGTCCGTCATCGTCTGACCAAACTCGTGCTGGAGCGTTCGTTGTCGGACGCGTCGCCACTACCCACCGAACCAAAGCTCATGGAGATGTTCGGCGTGAGTCGCGGCACTCTGCGGCGGGCCATCGACGAACTCGTACGCGACGGGCTCCTGTCGGCCGAGCAGGGGCGGGGCACGTTCGTGAACCAAGAGGAACGGGTGCGGCGCGTCGTATGGGAACGACTCCGCGACGTCGCGCGTCCCGACTCTCGATTCGATTTGGATCTCCAGGATTTCGTTCCTGATTTCGATGGTGGTGAAGACGCGAGCAAGCGCGTCACCGGGCTCGCCGAGTGGAAGTCCGCTGGCACGATCTTTTGTGCACCCGACAACAGCGTCGAACGACTTCGACTCGCCGCCTTGAAAGCGGGCAAGAAGATCCTCGTCCCGACCTACGGCCTGCGACGTGGCTTCGTGTTCGTCGACGGCAACAAGATCGACGAAACCGATTTGAAGCACGCCGCCACTCTCGATGGCATGGAGAAGTACGGCAAGCGCTTAGGTCCTGGCGACCTCCGCGCCGTCGGCGCGATCGATCTCGTGATCACCGGTGCCACCGCAGTCACCTCCGATGGGCGTCACATCGGAGGCGGGCAGCGGTATCTCGCACTCGAGTGGATGATGATGCTCCAGCTCGGGATCGTCGACAGCAAGCTCCCGGTCGTGGCCGTCGTACACGACTGTCAGGTCGTCGACGAGATGGTCGAGGCCCAAGCCGACTGCCTCTTGAGTTTCATCGCCACCAACACGCGGATGATCGACGTCTGGTCGCCTGCGTCCGATCAATCGCCCGCCCCCTCAACCAAGCTCAGGAGAGTTCGGTGACCATCGCCTCCACGACCGACAACTACCGCGAACGGATCTGGGCCGAACTGGCCAAGGTTGCCCGTCCCGACTCGAGATTTCACTGGGACTTCTCGAGCTTCATCTGCGACTTCGAGGGAAGCGAGAAGTGCGCCGATCGTGTACTCGAACTCGATGCATTCACCGGCCGTGGCGATCGACAGATCTTCATCACACCGGACAACTGCCTGGAAGATCTTCGCTACAAGTTGATCCGAGCCGGAGTTCCATTCGTGATGACCACCTACGGGATCATCCGTGGCTTCTATCGCCTCGACCCGAGCAAGATTCCGGCCAGCGACCATCGTTATGCCGCCACCCTGGACGGTTTCGATCGTTATGCCCAACATCTCCCGCTGGCCGAGCTCAGGCGAACGAGGCCTTTCGCGCTGCTCGTGACGGGCGGAAGCGCGGTCAGCAGCAATGGTGTGCGCTTCGGAAAGGGTCACGGTTATTTCGATTTCGAGTGGGCCGTTCTCAGCGAACTCGGACTCACCGATCAGTTCTCGGTCGTCGCCGATGTGGTGCACGACTGTCAGTTCGTCAACGAAGTCATGCCGGCCGAACGGCACGACGTCGCTGTCGATTGGGTGGTCACGCCCACCCGCGCCATGCACATCGACCAATCCGGCCGCCAACGCGGCCGTGTCTATTGGGAGATGGTCCCCGGGACCGAATTCGAACGCCTCGGCATCGTCGCCGAGTTGCGCGAGATCCTCGGCCTCAAACCGCTCTGAGCCCCGGAGCACCACCGCCAACCACCAACACAACAACCGAGGGAAACCTCACAGAAAGGTTCACAATGAGACCGTTAACACGGCGACAAATGATCATGCGTTTGTCAGCCGCTGGTGCGGGCGTGGTGGGACTTCCCGCCATCCTCGCCGCCTGCGGTGGCGACGACAGCGAATCGAGTGGCTCCTCCGGCACCGCCGGCTCGGGCGACCTGGCGAAGTTCTCGATGCAGGCGGCGTGGGTCAACGACGCCGAATTCATGGGTTACTTCGTCGGAATGACCAACGGCTACTACTCGGCCGAGGGCATCGACCTCAACTACCTGTCGGGCGGACCCGATGTCATCCCCGAGAGCACACTGCTCTCGGGTGGCGCGCCGCTCGCCCTCACCACTCCGGAGAGCACGATCAACGCCATCGTCAACGACGGCGCCCCGTTCGTGATCATCGGAACCCAGTACCAGAAGAACCCGATCGGCGTGGTGAGTCTGGCCAAGAACCCGATCAACTCGCCACAGGACCTCGTGGGCAAGACCCTCGCCGTTCCGCCGGCCAACACGATCGCCGTCGAGGCGATGTTGAAGCTGAGCGGAGTCGACAAGGCCTCGGTGAACATCGTTCCCTACGCCTACGACCCGACCCCGCTCGTGAAGGGTGAGATCGACGCTTCGATCGACTTCACCACCAACGTTCCGTACACGATCGAGCAGGCGGGCGAGAAGGCCACGTCGTTCCTTCTGTACGACTACGGCTTCACCGTCTACAACGACACCGTCGTCGTCACCAAGGATGCTCTGAAGAACGAGCGGGAGACGATCGTCAAGTGGCTGCGGGCCAGTCGTAAGGGCTGGGAGGAGAACTTCAAGGATCCCGACAAGTACCCGCCGCAGTTCGCCGACACGTACTTCAAGGGCACCGGCCGCACCGTCGAGAACGAGATCTTCTTCAACAACGCTCAGAAGCCACTCATCGAGGCCGACGGCGGGATCTACTCGATGTCGGAGGAGACGATCGAGGCCAACCTCGCCGCTCTCGCCGAGATCGGCGTCCAGGGAAGCCGCGAAATGTTCGACACGACTCTGCTCGAGGAGATCTGAGTTTGTCGGATTCGTCCGTGATGTCCAAAGGTGCGCTCCACGTCTCGGACGTGGAGCGCACCTTTGCGTTGCGCGACAGCCAGGTGCATGCACTCGATCGGGTCTCGCTCAGTGCCCCGGTCGGGAGTTTCGTGGCGCTCATCGGGCCATCGGGTTGTGGCAAGTCGACGCTCCTTCGTCTGCTGGCCGGGCTCGAACAACCTGACGGGGGATCTCTTCGCATCGGTGATCGCACCCCGGAAGAAATGCGACGTGCCGGTCGCCTCGGCGTGGCGTTCCAGGATCCGGCCCTTCTGCCGTGGCGCTCGGTCTGGAAGAACATCGCCCTGCCGTTGCAAGTGATGGGCAAGTCGGTTGCCGAACATGAGCAGAAGATCTCCGACCTGATCTCGCTCGTCGGATTATCAGGGTTCGAGAAGGCGCTGCCCGGCCAGTTGTCGGGAGGCATGCGTCAGCGAGCCGCCATCGCTCGTGCACTCGTCACCGAGCCCGAACTCCTGCTGCTCGACGAACCATTCGGTGCACTCGATGAAATCCTGCGCCGCT
>JBEGQB010000070.1:0-8041 GCA_041181165.1 Actinomycetota bacterium | reverse complement strand
GACATCAAGGCACTCGATACCTTCGAGGAGAACGCGGCGAAGAACCCGATGGCATCTTTGATGTACGGAATCTCGGTGATGTCGTGCATGTCGTCGGCGATGTCGGTCGAAGGTGGGGCCGGGTTGGGCACGCTGGGTCTTCCTGAATCCAAGGCGCGCGCAATGACAGCCGATGCCGGTTTTCGACATTTTCGCAAACTCGATATCGACCACTCTGTCAATGCTTTCTACGAGGTGAGACCATGAGCATCGATTTGAAATCTGTCCGAGACGCGGCCAGCGCGTTGAGTCCCTGGGCACACTTGGCATCGGTGCGCGGCGACGGTTCTCCCGACGTCGTTCCTGTTCATCCCTGTTGGGAAGGCGACGTGATCTGGATCATGGTCGGTCGGGATTCGGTCAAGACCAAGAACGTCGGAACAAATGATCGAGTGGCTCTGCACTGGCAGGTCTCCGAGAACGGAGACGGAGTCGAGGTCTGGGGTCGGGCGTCGATTCATGACGGCCTCGAGACCAAACGTCGCCTGTGGTCCGGTGTCTTCGACTACGACCTCAACGCGTTCGCCCCCGGTGGTCCCGACAACAGCCCCGACACCGTTTTCATGAAGGTGGCGCCGACCAAAGCCTTGGTGTTGAAGGCTTACGGAATGGGCGGAACGCAGCGATGGGTCGAAGGCTCGGCGTCATGAACCTCGATGACATCAAAAAGGACAGTCGTCGATACGGGCCATTCGCATACATAGCCACGACCGGAAACGACGGTGAACCACATCTTGCTCCGGTCGCCGTGAACTGGATCGATGACGAGGTGGTCGCCTTCGTTCTCTCCTCGAGTCGCAAGGTTCGCAACGTTCGTCAGAACCCGAGGGCGACGGTGCACTTCTCGGTTGGAGAGTCGACGAACTGGGACAGTTGCATCGTGTGGGGTGATGCGCGAATCGTCGACACCACCGAGGGAAGACGCGAACTGTGGGACAAGATGGGTTACGACCTGACCGCTTTCGAACCGGGCGGGCCCGAGGCCGATACCCACGTGTTCTTGGTCGTCGAGCCGACGCGCGCCACCGTTCTTCGGTCGTATGGCGCCGGTGGTCGCTCTGTCTGGAAGCGTGGTCACTGAAGTGACGAAGAGGTTGACGGCCCTCGACCGGTCTCTGGCTGGCCGTGCAGCAATCGTCACCGGTGCGGCGTCCGGCATGGGTCGAGCTACGGCGCATCTTTTCGCCGATGAAGGGGCTCGGGTCGCGGTGGTCGATCTGGGGGCCGATCGGGTCCAGTCGGTCGTCGATGAGATTGCCAGCGTTCACGGACCGGACCGGGTCAAGGGTTTTGCCCTCGACGTGACCGATCGCGGCGCGTTGATCGAGATGGTCGAAGAAGTCTCTCGAACATGGGGAGCGATCGACATCCTGGTCAACAATGCCGGTATCTCTCGTGTGTCGAGTCTCCTCGAGGACGATGCCTCGTTCCTCGAGGCCTGGCGATCGACACTCGATGTCAACCTGACGGCTTACGCGGTCCTGGCCCGACTCGTGGTTCCCGGAATGCGCGAACGCAATTTCGGACGAATCGTCAACATCGCATCGACGGAGTCGATCGTGGCGACCGGAGGGCTCGCCGCATATTCGGCGTCGAAGGCCGGTGTCACCGGCCTCACTCGGAGCATGGCTGTCGAGTTGGGTCGGTTCGGCATAACGGTGAACTGCATCTGCCCCGGACCGATCAACACCGGGATGACGAGTGGGATCCCCGTCGAGGCCAAGGATTCCTACGCCAAAAGGAAGGTTCCTCTACGCAGATACGGTGAACCGGAGGAAGTCGCGCACATGACGGTGAACTTCTGTCTCCCCGCCGCCAGTTTCACCAACGGTGCGACTCTTGTCGTCGACGGCGGCATGACGATCCGCCACACCTGATCAAAAAGCTTTATCGAGCCGGATCGAAAGCTCCCGAGAGTCCCGTTGGCTCGTGGGGTCCGATGGCTAGTTGCTCGAGTATTCCCAGGCCCTCGTCGGAACCACATCTGACCTTGCACATCGCCTGAATGTGCAGGTGGTCGGGCCGACAGGGCGCCTCCACCGGAAGATCCCAGCTTTCGGCGCCGACCGCCAGTTCTCCCTTCCAGTGTCCGTGTCCCCAGTCGGGATTGAAGTAGCCGATCCCTTTCATCTGGAACTCGTACATCGGCTCGAATTCCAAGGTCTTGGTGTTTCCGTCGGGCTGGTGAAGGTGCAAGGAGAATCTGCGGGCCCATCGGGTTCCGCTTCGCCACTCGACGTCGAACTCGACGCCGGAGGAGGGAACAGCTTGTGCATCGCCATCCGGGATGACGAACCCAACCTCGTGCCAGCGACGACCGTCGGCGAATTCGTTGACGTCGAAATGAGTGGCGTAGGAATCGAAATTCACCGGGGCCCACAACCAGAAGAATTGCCCGGAGGCAAAGGGTGCTCCTGCATCGCTGACGGGTCCGATCGGACGTATGCCCCACGAGCGATCACGCGATCCGAACGAACCGGAGGTGACCTCATGACGTCGGCCTTCGACTTCGATCCACCCGGTCCAATGTCCGAACTGGGTGAGGCGGGTGTAATCCATGATCGTGCGGACGCCATTGCGGACGTGGAAATGAGGTTCCTGAACCGGACCGCTCCGGGCGACGAATTCGAGCTCCGCTCTGATGCCGTGTTCTGGTGAATCGACGAGAACCCGATGACGGCGCATCGGTTCGACCACTCGCACTTCGATCGGACCTACCGAGTTCGCAGACGCTCGATCGACCGGAGCGCGCATCGACGAGTGCAGAGAAACCTGACGCTTTCCCGCGAGCACGACCGAGAAGGACGCGTCGGCCACGTGTCGGTTCGGGTACAGGCCCATTGCAACACCGAAATAGAGCGACGCATCACGTCGGTAGCCATTGAAGAAATATCTGTCGTAGTGATTGGGATCGCCAGAACTCGTGAACGCGACGGGGGAGCTACTCGAGTGAATTGGGTAATCGTCGAAGGATGTGAGCACGGTCACGAGGGTAGTCAGTTGCCGAAGCCCGACCGGAGGGCGGTGCCTCCTAGGCTCTCGGCGGTGCGGGTTTCACAGAGGTCGTATTCCCGAGTTGCGCTTTTGGCACTCGCCCTGCTGTGCGTGATCGTCGTGACGGGTGCTGCGGTCCGGTTGTCCGGATCCGGACTGGGTTGTGAGGACTGGCCGAGGTGCAACAGCCAGAAATTCATCGATGTCTCATCCGCGCACGGGGCCATCGAGCAGGTGAATCGTCTGTTCACCGGCCTGGTGGCCGCCGGCGTGGCTTTCGCCGTTCTCGGTTCATATCGAGTGAGCCCTCGTCGTTCGGATCTGATCCGCCTTTCGTGGGGACTGGTGGCTGGTGTCGTCGGGCAGGTGGTTCTCGGGGGAATCGTCGTCCTCACCGATCTCCACCCACTGGCGAATCAAGGACACTTCGTACTGTCGATGATCCTCGTCTCCACGGGCACGATCCTCTGGGAGCGTTCCCGGTCGGTCGAATCGTCGACGAGCCTCGCGCCCCTCTCGCGCCGAACGAGAAGTCTCGTAACCTTGGTAGCCCTTTTGGTGATGGCGAGCATCCTGACGGGAACCGTGGTGACCGGTACCGGCCCGCATGCCGGTGACGAGGAAGCGAGACGTTTCGGCTTCGCGATCGAGTCCGTCGCCCGAATTCACGGGGCAACTGTGATCCTGGCACTCGTTTCGATCCTGGTGTTGATCGCCTTCGTACGAAGAGATCGGGCGGCCTGGGAGCGCACGTCCGGACCGCTGGAGGCGCTACTGGCCATTGGTGTCGTTCAGGCCGCCATCGGCTACGTGCAGTACTTCAACGACATCCCGGCTGTTCTGGTCGGATTCCACATCGCAGGGGCGACGGCCCTCATGATCACCGTGGTGATGCTCGCGGTGCGCGGGCTCAGTCCACGATCATCAAACGCTGCCGCGCGGTTCTGAATTCGTCGACCGTGCGGTGAATGATCGATTCGACCGACTCGACGCTTTCGATGCGACCCATCACTTGCCCGGTCAGCGCTATGGCCGCTTCCATGTCGCCGCCGAAGTAGAGATCCATCGCGCGGCTCATCTCCGTCAGCGGAACGTGCTCCTGTTTTTCGAGAGCCGTCGTTCTCTCCGTTCGGATCGCCCGCAATCCCGGACGTGAGAAACGGTTCAGGAAGACCGTGTCGGTCTCGGCGCCGTTCACTATCGCAGTCTTCCAATTGTCGTGGATCGGTGACTCGGCGGCCGAGACCATTCGTGTTCCCATCTGGACACCCTCCGCTCCGAGCGCGAAGGCGGCCGCCATGGAAACACCATCGCAGATGCCCCCGGCGGCGATGATCGGCACCTCGACCTTCGATGCGATCAAAGGAAGAAGCACCATGGTCGATACATCGCGGGGATTCTTGAACCCTCCGCCTTCTCCGCCCTCGACCACGAGTCCATCGACTCCGGCATCGACTGCCTTGAGGGCAGCGGCCAGCGTGGGAACCACATGAAAGACCGTGAGTCCGGCTTCCTTCAATTGCTTGGTGTACTGCCGGGGGTCCCCGGCCGAAGTGGTCACGAATCGAACACCTTGTTCGACCACGAAGTCGACGATGGCGGGATCACGGACGAAGAGTTGGGCAATGTTGACGCCGAAGGGTCGGTCGGTGATCTCACGCATTCGCAGAATCTCGGACCGAACGGCATCGAGCTCGCCAGATGATGTTTCGATGATCCCCATAGCACCACAACGGCTCACTGCTCCGGCCAACTGCGACCGAGCGATCCAGCCCATGGGGGCCTGCACGATCGGATAGTCGACCCCGAGCATCTGGCTGACGCGGGTTCGTATCGGAGAGGGCTTCTTGCTCATGAAGTGACCGTAGTTCGCGAGGAAAGCGCCGCCCGGCCGGCGAGGAACATTCCGATGCACACCACACATGCTCCGAGCCAGCCAGTCACCGAAAGATTCTGGTGAAGGACGACCACCGAGAGAACGGCGGCCACGACGGGTTCGAGAAGCGTGAGCATGACGACGAACGTGGGGGTGAGGTACGACAACGACCAGCCGAATGCGACATACGCGACGGTCAAGGTGATCAGTGCCAGATAACCGAGCACAAGCACTCCGCGAGTGGATTGGAGCATGTCGATTCCGGTCCATATGAGCAATGGCGACGTGATCGCCCCGGCACCCATGAAGAGGCCGGCCATCACCGCTGTCCCGGGGATGGAGCCTTCGACGAGAATCGATCCCGCTTCGGTGTACGCCGCGTAGGCGGCTCCTGCGAGGATCGCGGCGACGACGCCCGACGGAACGACTTCGACGGTTTCGTAGCCCCCCGTGACGAGCACGGTGAGGCCGATGGCGATGAGGAGCGCAGCTCCAAACCATGCGGGCGGTGGTGCCGGACGCCTTCTGGCGGCTCCGATGAACCAACTGGCGATCGGACTCGCTCCGATTGTCACGATGCTGGCCATGGCCACTCCGGTGGAACGGGTCGACCAGAAAAAAGCGAGTTGATAGACCGCAACTCCGATCGAACCTATGAGAACCACCGATGGTCGAGCGATGAGCAAGCGGAGATCACGCCGGGCCAAGAGAACGAGTCCGCCACCTCCCACGACGAGTCGCAAGATGCCGGCACCGAGAGGATCGACCGTGTCGGGAGCCTGAGCCAGAGCCGTCCCGGTCGTCCCGAACAGGGTCGAGGCAAGGAGAACTCCCAGAATTGCCCAATTGCTCTTGGCGGAACGGCGGAGTCTTTCTCGGTCCACGGGGACTGAACTACCATGCTCGTCGTCCGGTCGTTGGGATGCCGGTTCTCGGGGGATGGCGTGACCAGAGGAATGAGCAACCAATGAGCCTTTCTGGTCGGGGTGTTCGCTTGTTGCGCTGGATCTCCGGTTTCGTGGCCTTCTTGGCGTTGTTCTCGTTCGGCGCGTCCGGTGCTTCGGCCGATGACGGATACCAGATTCGGGTGCAGGTCAAGGAACAATCCCGGGACGAATCAGGAAAAACCGACAACCAGCCCGTGGCCGGCGTGATCATCGTCGTGACCGACGCATCCGGGGTGGAGGTCGGTCGGTCCGAGACCGACGCCGAAGGAGTGGCGGTCATCGCGATCCCCGCCAAGGACGATTACACGGTGACACTCGACGAATCGTCGTTGCCCGACGGGCAGTCACTATCGGAGCAAACCGCTGTGGTCCAGCAGGTGACCAAGGATTCGTTCATCACCTCGACCAAGGTGATCAATTTCTTCACCGGTGAATCCCAGGGTGGGAGCCAAAGTTTCTTCGAGAAGATCTCACAGCGGACCGTCAACGGCATTCGCCTCGGATTGGTGCTGGCGATGTGCTCGGTCGGACTATCCCTGATCTTTGGGACCACCGGACTGACGAACTTCGCTCACGGTGAGATGGTGACCTTCGGCGGCCTGGTGGGCTACTTGCTGAACGTCACCGGAATGTCCTTCTTGGGTTTCCTGGCCTTCCTCCCCGGCGTTCATTCCGACGGCTCTTTCCACATCCTTCTCGCCGCACCCCTGGCCATCGCGCTCGGTGGGCTCTTTGGGTGGGCGTTGAATGCCGGCATCTTCTTGCGCCTTCGCAAACGGGGCATCGGACTCGTGACGCAAATGGTTCTGACCGTGGGTCTGTCGATTCTGTTGCGCAACTTCTATTTGTCGAGGTTCGACAGCCGTACCCGTCCGTTCAAGGAGTTCTCGCTGCAGAAGGCCTGGGAGTTCGGGCCGATCAGTATCACGCCGCGCGACTTCACGGTGTCCGTTCTGTCTTTGTTGATCCTCGTGGCGGTTGCGATGAGTCTGCGTTACACACGCTTGGGCAAGGCAACGCGAGCGGTATCCGACAATCCCGATCTCGCCTCGGCCACCGGTATCGATTCCGAGCGAGTGGTGCGACTCGTATGGATCCTGGGCGGGGCACTCGCCGCCGCCGGCGGAATATTCCGCGGCCTCGACGAGCAAGTGAGTTTCGACATGGGTGGTCGACTCCTGTTCCTGTTGTTCGCCGGGATCACTCTGGGCGGGCTCGGATCCGCATTCGGCGCGCTGGTGGGAGGATTCGTGGTGGGAGTCCTGGTCGAGGTTGCTTCGATGGTGGTTCCCACCGAGCTCAAGACGACGCCGGCCTTGTTGATCCTGATCCTGGTGCTTCTGTTCCGCCCACAGGGCATCCTCGGCCGGGCACAGAGAGTGGGTTGACGATGGATTGGTCCTTGGTTTTCGAGAACAGTCTGAAGGGTCTGATCGGGATCAACGCCGTGTATTTCGCCATCGCGGCCATCGGGATGAACGTCCAGTTCGGCTACACGGGGCTCTTAAATTTCGGCCAGGCGGGATTCATGGCGTGTGGCGCCTACGGGTTGGGAATGACCGCGCACTATTTCGACATCTCGTTCTGGTGGGGAATTCCGATCGGCATCGTCTTCTCCGTCGTACTTGGTCTTCTGATGGGCGTCCCGACGCTGCGACTCCGTTCGGATTATCTGGCGATCGTCACCATCGCCACGGCCGAGATCATTCGACTGGTCGTGCGATCGGTCAAGTTCAAGACCTATTTCGGTGGTAGCGACGGCATCAACGGCTTCTCGCAATCGTTCCGCAAAGTTGGTAACTCGGTGGGAATCGAGGAAGCGGACGAGTACGGCTTCTGGCCGTTCCACTTCACCGGCCGCGAACTATGGACGCTCATCGTCGGCTGGTTGTTGGTTGCTCTTCTCGCCTTCGTCGTCTACAAACTCATGAAAAGTCCATGGGGCAGAGTCCTGAAGGCGATTCGCGAGGACGAGGACGCGGTCCGGTCGCTCGGCAAGAACGTGTATTCGTACAAGATGCAAGCCCTCTTGATGGGCGGCGTGATCGGAACCTTCTCGGGCATGGTCTTCGCGCTCGACCGTGGAAGCGTCCAACCCGACAACTACAGCCGAGACGTGACCTTCTACATCCTGACCGCATTGGTTCTCGGCGGGGTCGCCAAGGTGTCTGGATCGATCGTCGGT
>JBEGQB010000069.1:0-8051 GCA_041181165.1 Actinomycetota bacterium | reverse complement strand
ACTGCGTCGTCCCGCCGTATGCCTGGTGTTGGGCGACGATGTGATCGCCTTTCGAACACAGACCGAGCACCACGCCGGTGATGGCCCCCATCCCCGAGGCGAAGGCTCGCGCGGCGGGCGCACCCTCGAGCGCGGCGACGGCGTCTTCGAACGCGTTGATCGTCGGGTTCCCATGACGGCTGTAGAACTTGGTCGCCCGACTCGAGTGAGCCATGCGCTCACCTTCGGCGAGCGTGTCGATCTCGAAGGTCGTCGAAGCCCACAGGACCGGGGCCATGGCCCTGATTCCCGGCGTGCGGCCGCCGCGCACGGCGGTGGTGTCGGGATGCGGTTCGGGACGACCCGGATCGGTGGCCATATCCGCTCTAGTCAACCAACCGATCCGCCGGGTTGACGAGGGATTTCGCCCTCCGATCGACGAGTCGAGCGAACCTTCGACCGGAAATCGCGAGATCAGCCGTCGTCGGCGCTCTTGTCGACATGACAGTTCTCGACATCGACTCCGCCCGACCGAACCACGATGCACCATTCCGTGCCCTCGTCACGCTGTCCCACCCATCGGACCGCCGCACCGCCGAGGACGCATTGAGCCGCCATGGATTCACCGTGCGCACCACCGACGATCCGCGGTCGGCCACTGCTCTCCTCGTCACGTACTCCCCCGACGTCGTCGTCCTCGATGCCCGCGATGTGTATCCGCGACCATCGGATCTGATCGACGAGGCGCGTCGGCTCCGCGATGTTTGCACGATCGCGGTCGGCGCCGACTCGGATCGCCAGCGGATCGCCACCCTCGAGATCGGCGTGGACGACGTCGTCTCGAACGAAGCTTCAGTCGAGGAGATCGCCCTGCGATGCCGATCGCTTGCACATCGCATCCGACGGACCGTTCCCACCGAACGGGCTCCGGAGGCGGCTCTGATCTTCGGTCCACTGCGCGTCGATCCGGCGCGACGCGAGATCCGACTACGCGGTCACGAAGTGCCGGCGACGCGCCTCGAGTTCGACCTCTTCCATCGGATCTGCCGCACACCGCACGAAGTCGTGAGTCGGACGGAATTGATGGAAGCGGTCTGGGGTCCGAATTGGTACGGCGACACGCATGTGGTCGACGTTCATCTTTCGAACCTGCGACGCAAGTTGCGACTGCGCTCCCCGAACACACAGTTCTGGTCGACCGTGCGCGGGATCGGTTTCCGGCTCGACGACGATCTGGCAATGGATGTGAACATCGACTCCGTTGGCCGGTCGGCGCGTCGTAGCGCCTGACGACTACTGATACTCACCGACCACGAACCAGCGACCACCGCTGATCTCGACCAGAAGGGCCTGTGGACCGAGCGGGTGTTCGATCACGATCTGGAATCGGGCCACGCGGCGGAAACGATGATCCCACCAGCGCTCCTCCACCGGCCACGGACCAGCCCACTGGACGATCCGCGAACGATCCGGGGAATGCACGACGAGATCCGGCGGAGCGCTGATGGAACCACGCCCGTTCACCATGACCCGTCGGCCATTGGCATCGAGGACATCGATCTCCAGGGGATCGGTATGCACGATGGCCGGCGATGGGGTCGGTAATGCACCCGGCCAAGGCGGAGGAATCACGGGCCGTGTCGAGTGACCACGCCCATCGGCACCGACTTCGGAGACCGGCACCAATTCGTACGCATCGCGCGGATCCCGGCCACCACACCACGATGCCACTCGCACCGACTGCGGTCCGAGAAGTCCGGTCACACGCGTGATTGCTTTGGCGGCGTCGTCATCGGCCTGTGAACGTTCGCCCCAGAAACCCTGTTGGCGGCCGGAGTCGGTGCGCAGATCGGTGGGCGTGAGACGTAAGAGGATGATGCCGGCCGAAGGTGGATCGGAGCCGTTGATCCAGCCGTCGAGTTGCCATCGAACTCGATCGACGATGGCCGGAGAACGAAGCCCCTCGGCCCGATACCACACTCGTCGCGATGTCTCACCGTGTTCGGACTCGGCTTCGACCACGATGCGCGTGCACAACTGCCCACGTCCGACGAGTTCACCATCGATGTGGTCGGCGAGCGACTTGGTGGCGAACACGAGCATGTCGAGTTGCGGTACCGGATCTTCGAACGATTGCTGAACGGTGAAGTCGGGAGGCGGCGGGACGGCCGCCGGTGACGAATCGTCGGTGCCCGAACACAAGCGATGCAGGGCCGATCCCGTGGCCCCGAAACGATCGAGAAGATCGACAGCCGACAGTGCCGCGACATCACCCAGTCGACGAAGTCCGAGCCGTTCGAGGAGATCGGTCAGTTGCGGATCGCAACCAACCGTGGAGACCAACACCGAGACTGGATACGGCGCGAGGAAGGTGGCCGTGTCGACCGGACCCGATGGCACCACGATCGGTCGCCCCAACCGAGCAGCCGAGCGAGCTGCCAGAGCCGCGGCCAGACGACCATCGGCGATACCGATACCAAAACCACCACTCGCGTCGAGAGCATCGGCCAAGCCCATTGTGGCCAACTCGGCGAGCCGATCGGCCAAGGCGATGTCCCCACCGACATAGCGCGATGGCCCGCGGGTGGCGAGGAGCAGCGAGCCAGGTGACTCCACGTCGATGAGCGGAACGAGTTCGCCGATCGAACGCACCACCGGTTCGAAACAACGCGCGTCGCGGTCGGGATCGTTCGGGACGATCACCACATGTGGACACGCACCTTCGGCCTGCCGTTTGCGCTGACCCGGTCGGACACCTTCGCGCCGGGCCGCCGGTGAGCAACACATCACGCGCTGACCGTGCATGACCATGAGTGGTGCCGCGGGATCGAACTGCGGGCCACGACCGGCCCGACCCGACAGAACCGCAGCCGTCAGAGGCCAGGCCGGACACCAGACCATCGCCGAACGAGTGGGCCCGGTCATGTCAGCCCGTGCGGCGCAACGGCACCACGGATCCCCCGGACGACACTGCCATCTCTGCACTACCCATCTCTGCATCACCAGGCGCGCCCGGCATCCAGACATCGCCACGTGTCGGACGACCCCGTCGACGATCGAGTTCGACTCCGATGCGTCGACGACGCAGATGACCGAAACCTTCGCCGAGGCCCTCCCATGCATGAACGCGCGTCGTGAGATGGAGATCGGCGACGATGGCTGCCGTATGACCGGCGACGAGCAGGATGGCCCCGCGCGATTGCGCACGCGATTGCGCGCGGCGCACGAGTGATGGCGACAGAGCCGAGAGCAACGATGACGGCACGAGGACGACATCGATGCCATCGATCAACGCGCTGAGAACACTCGCCGGATCGCCGCGTTGTGGATCGTCGATGAACACGGTGCGCTCGAGAACGATCCCGGCTTCGGCAGCGGCCAACGGACCAAGACGCGACTCGCCCACCACCGCCACCCACGATCCGGCGCGAGATGGAGCAGCAGCGATGGCCAGTGCACACGACATGGCGGCTGGTCCGCCACACATCACGGTGTGACCGCGCATCAGACCGAGTGGCGCGTCGGCTCCGGCGACCTCCACTCCAAAGAGCGGGGCCAGACCCGGGGCGATGGGCAACAGACGCTCATGAGCCATGACCAAGGGGCCAGCGGCTGTCGTCAGTTCGCCGGAGAGTTCGGTCGCCAGCGCGGATGCCGGGCGGCGGAGTGATTCGATCGCCATGCGGCGAGACTAGCGAACAGGTGTTCGGGGGTTTCGGGCCGATTCGTCAGTTCTGGGGGTTGCCAGATTTGCCGTTTCCAGACTTGCCATTCCCGGACTTGCCGTTCTCCGACTTCCCGTTACCCGACTTGCCATTGGTCGGACGTCCAGTCCGGCCGCTGGCCAGACCATCGAGAAAATCGACGAAACCCCGGGCTCCGGAGGCAAAGAAGTCGCCACCGAGCTCACGGGCATGGTCGAGATCGCGGATCGCGCTACCGCCCAGCACCACCGGCACCTCGTCGGCCATGGCCTGACGCAGCGCCTTGACCACCTCGACGGCACCGGGAATCGATTCGGGGGTCGTGACACTCACCCCGACGGCCGTCAGATTGTTGATCTTGGATGCCGCGTGCACGAACGAGTTCGCCGGCGTGTCGGCCCCCAGATCGAAGACCTCCCAGCCTTCGAGGCGCAAAAGATCGGCCAGCATGGCGAGAGGGAGCGAATGTCGTTCGCCGGCCGGACCACCGATCAGGACCTCTCCACGACGACGACCGCGACGAACACAACGCGGACTCAACTGCCCGACGAGCCGTATGGCGATCGAGGTGGCCTGATGCTCGACGGCGATGTCGATCTCACCGCGCCGCCACTGGCTGCCGATCTCGGCCATGGCCGGCGCAAGGATCTCGAGGTAAACCTCTTCCATGTCGTTGCCGGCATCGATCGCCCGCTGAATCACTCCCCATGCCCCGCCGCCGTCGGCGTTCAGCAGACACCGCAACAACTCACCGACGTAGTCACCCGTGCGACGGGAGTCTTCCGAGGCTCGCGGGTTCTCTTTGCGGGCATCGGCACGCCGCTGGAATTCACCGAGTGCATGCGGGGTCACTTGCCAGACACCCTTCACACGAGTCGCCGCCAACTTGCCCTGGCGAACGTACCGGTATGCCGTCATGTAGTGAACGCCGAGGACCTTGGCCGCTTCATCGAGCGACATGGTCTCCGAGGACACGTCTTGTGACACGGCGAAAGGCTAAATCTGCCCGAAAAAACCTGCGTGATCGTGCCCGAAGAAATTCCCGCCGAAAAAGCGCCGTCACGCAGGTGCGATCCGGATTTCTCGGTGTCGAGGACTTTGGTCCTTCGTCAAATCGTCGAATTCCCGGAGAAATCGACCTCTTTCGATCAGCCCTTCAGTCGCTGACGCGCCGCACGACTGCGCTCGAGCAGATGGGCCGGGACCTTCTTCAAGGCTTCGGCGAGTTTCGGATCGCCACCAGCGTCCACCGGTGCCGCGGAACTCGCTTCCTCGGCTGGCACGAGATCCTCGAACGCCGGCGGTTCCATGCCCGGTTTCCAGTACTGATACAGATCGCGCACCACATCGACGAGTCCGGACGAGTCGAAGCCCTTCTCGAGGTCGACGGTGATCATGTTCTGGTAGACGTGCACAGCCGAGACACGACCGGTGGCGAACAGACGACGCGCCAGTTCGGCCGATGGTGTCGGGGCGAGAGACAGGTGAGCCGATGCATCGTCGTGCGCGAACGACTCGTGTCCCATGCCGGACAGACTGCGATTGGCCTCGAAACGCACGACCCCCGGACGACGACTCGGCTTTTCGACGACCACGACTGGTTGACCCATGGGCTCAACCCTAGTTCCGACCCTCCGCAACGTGCCGATTCTCACCCGGCTGGATCGGAACGTCCCCGAGGTCGGAAAGTACGTTGTCGGGGAACCACTCCCGCTCACAGGAGGAACCATGTCCCAGCCGTCGATCGCCGATTTCGAATCCGAAGCCCTCGCCTTCCTCGAGGCGAATGCATCACGCAAACAGGCCGAGAAGAAGTTCGTGTGGGGCGAGGGTTCCGACAAGGTCGCGATGTTCGAGGAGAAGGACCGCACGAGCGAACGACTCGACGTCGCCAAGGCGCAGGAGTGGCGTCAGAAGCGATTTGCTGCCGGCTTCGGCTGGATCACCGGACCCGAGCAGTTCGGTGGTCGGGCCCTTCCGGCGGCCTATCAACGCGCCTACGACTCACTCGAGTCGAAGTTCGAGATCCCGAATCAGAGTTGCTTCACCATCGGCCTCGGCATGGTCGCGCCGACGATCCTCGCCCACGGATCCGATCTCGCGCGTCAGTCGTACCTACAGAAGATGTACAGCGGCGAGATCATCGGTTGTCAGCTCTTCAGCGAACCGGGCGCGGGCAGCGACCTCGCCAGCCTCAGCACCAAGGCCGAACGTGACGGCGACGAGTGGATCATCACCGGTCAGAAGGTCTGGACGAGCGGCGCGCATTACAGCGACATCGGCGAGATCATCGCCCGCACGGATGTGAACCTGCCCAAGCACAAGGGCCTCACCGGCTTCATCGTCGACATGAAGGCCCCGGGCGTGGAGATCCGACCGCTCCGACAGATGACCGGAGGCGCGTCGTTCAACGAAGTGTTCTTCACCGAGGTCCGAGTCCGCGACGATCACCGACTCGGCGACGTGAACAACGGTTGGAACGTCGCCCTCACGACTCTGATGAACGAGCGCGCCGCCATCGGAGCCGGTGGTGGTGGTGGCGGTGTGAACATGTTCGCCCGCATCATCGAGATGGCGAAGTTCTACAAGGTGCAGGACGATCCGGTGCTGCGCGACGAGCTCGTGAACCTGATCATCAACAACAAGGTCGCGTCGTACAACAATCAGCGCGCTCTCGACAAGATCAAAGCCGGTCAGATGCCCGGCCCGGAGATGAGCATGGCCAAGCTCGTCGGCACCGACAACATGCGCCGCATGGGTGACTTCTTGTCGCACCTGCTCGGAGCAAAATTGGTTGCCGACAGCGGCGAATGGGGAACCTACGCCTGGAGCCAGCTCATCCTTGGCACCCCCGGTGGCCGCATTGCCGGCGGCTCCGATGAAGTGATGCGCAACATCCTCGCCGAGCGCGTGCTCGGGTTGCCCAAGGATCCGGGCATCGATTCGAAGAGCGCATTCAAGGACCTGAAGACCGGTACTCAAAAAGCGTGAGGCTTCGCTCACGACGCTGACTTCCGGGCCACGGAACCTCGTCCATGAAAGCCCACGACGTGCGGTGCTCGGACGACGGTCCGTAACCGGCCAATGCCGAGCGGTGCCATTGGCACGGGTAGCCCTTGTTGCCATCGAATCGGTACATCGGGAGCTCGAGCGCCATCTCGCGCATCAGTCGGTCGCGCGTGACCTTGGCGAGAATCGACGCCGCGGCCACCGACAGACACGAGGTGTCGGCCTTCACCACCATCTGCACGCGTCCGACGAGTGGTGACACGAAGTCCCACGATCCGTCCACGACGGCGGCATCAGGAACCACGCCGAGTGATTCGAGTGCGCGTCGGGTGGCGACCCGCTGAGCCTCCGACATTCCCCATTCGTCGCATTCACGAGGCGACGCCATGCCGACCGCCCAAGCCGTGCACCACGACGCGACGGTGTCGAACATCTTCTCGCGCGCCTTCTCGGTGAGCGACTTCGAGTCGCGGATCGGAGCATCGGTGTCGTCGGCGGGGACGAGTGCCACTCCGACGGCGAGCGGGCCGGCCCAGGCCCCCTTGCCGACTTCGTCGATCCCGACCACCACCTGATGTCCCTGAGCGCGCAGGCCGTCCTCTGCATCGCGCGTCGGTGGGCGGCGTTCGGTGGCCATCACACGATGCGCAGGCCGGCCGCGCCAGCTTCCACCGCACCGATCACGGTGAACGATTCGCTCGGCAGTGAGTCGACCTGCATGGGATCGACGGCAGCGAGCAAACCCCCCGACGTCTGCGGGTCGAAGGCGATCGCATCGAAGGCCGGATCCACACCGTCGGCGAGTGTCACGTGTCCGCCGACCGCCGCACGATTCCGCGCGTCACCACCGGTTCGTGTGCCGCGGCGCGCCGCTTCGAGTGCCCCCGGATACGTCGGGAGTCGTTCGGAATCGATCACGAAGGTCGCCGCAGCACGCTCGGCCATTTCCCATCCGTGGCCGGCCAGGCCATAGCCAGTGACGTCGGTGACCGCGTGGACTCCGGAAATCGCCTGCAGCGCCTCACTCGCCGCTCGATTGAGTCCGCGCATTCCCTCGATCGCCACCCGCTTGTCGGCCTCGGTGCCACCGGCGAGCACCAGGCCGGTCCCGAGTGGTTTCGACAACACGAGGACGTCCCCGACCCGCGCGCCGTCCTTGCGAAAGATGCGATCCGGATGCACCACACCTTGAACGGCCAACCCGAAGATCGGCTCGGGGTTGCGAATCGTGTGCCCACCGGCCACGGAGCCACCGGCCGCCGTCACCACCGCGGAAGCCGACTCGAAGATCGCCACGATCGCGTCGCGTGGGAAATGCTCGGGGAACGCGGCGACATTCACCGCCATCACGACCCTTCC
>JBEGQB010000068.1:0-8060 GCA_041181165.1 Actinomycetota bacterium | reverse complement strand
AGTCGACACCAACGTGAAGTTCGAGAAGCTGCCCCCGGTACTCGTCCGGATCGCCCATCCCGTAGATGCACGACACCGACGCCACCACGATCGTGTCGCGCCGGGTGAGAAGCGCAGCCGTCGCCGAGTGTCGAAGACGATCGATGTCGTCGTTGATCGACGAATCCTTCTCGATGTAGGTGTCGCTCGAAGCGATGTACGCCTCGGGTTGGTAGTAGTCGTAGTAACTGACGAAATACTCGACTCGGTTGTCGTGAAAGAACTCGCGCATCTCCTGTGCCAACTGAGCGGCCAAACTCTTGTTGGGGGCGAGAATCAGCGTGGGTCGCTGAGTGCGCTCGATCGTCCAGGCGATCGTCGCGCTCTTGCCCGAACCGGTGATACCGAGAAGAGTTTGAAAACGCAGGCCCTGCTCGATTCCCTCCGACAATTTGGAGATGGCCATCGGTTGATCACCGGCCGGTTGATAATCGGCGACCATCCGGAACCCGTGCTCGCCCGCAACCATGCGTCAAGCCTACGAGTGGTGACCGTTGCGCACTTCGACTACTTCGGTCGGGGGGCCACCGGTTCGTAGTCGGCCGGTAGTTGTGGGAGCGAAGTCAGCCATTTCCACAATCGTTCGATCTGTCCGTCGAGATCGGACGGAGACCCACTGTTGTCCACGACGAAATCCGCATTGGCGAGCCGCTGCTCTCGGGTCGACTGACGCCCGATTCTGGCCCTCGCGTCGGCTTCCTCGAAGTGACGGAATTCGACGAGCCGACGAACTTGAGTCTCGACCGGAACATCGACCACGATCCGACCCTGGAGACCCTCTCGAGGATTCTCGGTGAGAAGAGGAATGTCGAGGACCACGACGTTTTCCGTGGTGCGTTGCTCGAGCATCCTCCGATTCATCTCGTGCCCCACAGCCGGATGAACGATCTCGTTCAACGCTTTCAAGGCTTCTGGATCGTTGAAGACGATGTTGGCCAGGACGGGTCGGGCGAGCGCTCCGTCGGAATCGACGATCGACGCACCGAATCGCTCGACGAGTTTGTCGATCACCGGTGAACCGGGTTGCTGAACCTCGCGTGTGATGGCGTCAGCGTCGATGATCACCGCGCCTCGCTCGGCCAACCGTCCGCTGACCGTCGACTTGCCGGAGCCGATTCCACCGGTGAGGCCCACGAGGATCATGGGCCCAAACTAGATGAGGATCTTGAGGAAAGCCCGAGACTGCTCGGCCGATCGGATGGCCCCCTCGCGTTACCCTGCCCATTTCATGGACCACCTGCCGCCCCGCCTGCTCGTGGCCGAGCCACAGGATCTCGTTCGGGAACTCCTCGTCGACCGTTTGGTGGCCAGCGGCTTCACCGTCGTGGCCAGCGTCGCTGACGGAAGTGCTGCCATCTCACTTGCGCTCCAACACCAGCCCGACCTCGTGCTGCTCGACATCGAGTTACGCGACCCCGATGGAACGACCGTGATCCGCGAAATGATGAAGGCAGACAAGCGACGACGGATCGTCGTACTGACGGCAACCGACGACGTCCTCACGACGAGATACGCGATCCACGCGGGGGCCATGGCCTTCGTCTCCAAGAACGACGAGTTCACGCATCTTCTCGATGCTTTGAGCGCCGTCCTTCGGGGGGACGCCGTTCTCACCGGTGAGCTCTCCAGCCGTATCGGCCGACGCATACGACAGACCCCGTCGTCGGATTCTCTGCTCTCCGATCGGGAAGAAGAGGTTCTCTCCCTCGTCGCCTCCGGCTTGACCAATCCCGAAATAGCTTCTCGCCTGTTCATCAGCGCCCGAACGGTCAAGAACCACCTGGCATCCATCTACGACAAACTGGGCGTGGGCGACAAGACCCAGGCGCTGATCCGAGCCGTGCGGCTCGGGATCGTCGAGATCGACTGAGCGTCAGGCTTCCGGAGTTGCGGGGGCGGCCGGCTCCCCGGTTTCGCCGTAGTACTCGGCCCAGGTCGCCTCACGCGAGGCATCGTCGGCCCCGGCAGTCCAGTTGCCGTGTTCGTCGACTTCGAAGTGCTTGCGGTACTCCTCGGCGAGTTCTCCACCTTCAGCGGCCTGCTTGATGCTGAGGCTGATACGACGACGACCGAGATCGAGATCGATGATCTTCACCCATAGCTCTTCACCCGGGGTGACGACCTGCTCTGGTGCCTCCACGTGCTGAGTGCTCATTTCCGAAATGTGCACCAGACCTTCGATGCCCTCACCAACCTGAACGAATCCACCGAATGGCACGAGTTTGGTGACACGTCCGTATACGAGCTGGCCGACTTCGTGAGACGACGCGAAGACCTCCCACGGGTCCTTCTGGGTCTGCTTGCGAGACAGGCTGATGCGCTCGCGGTCGTAATCGATGTCCAGAACCTTGACGGTGACCTTGTCTCCGACCGCGACTTCCGAACCCGGGTGATCAACGTGGTTCCAGGAGAGCTCGCTGACGTGGATGAGGCCGTCCATCCCGCCGAGATCGACGAAAGCGCCAAAGGCGACGACGCTGGAAACCACGCCATCGCGAACGTCACCGACCTTGAGGTTGGAGAGGAAGCCGTCGCGGGCTTCCTTCTGGGTCTCTTCGAGATAAGCGCGGCGCGACAGAACCACATTGTTGCGGTTCTTGTCGAGCTCGATGATCTTGGCCTGCAGAACCTTGCCAACGTAAGGCTGGAGGTCGCGGACGCGACGAAGTTCGACCAGCGATGCCGGTAGGAACCCGCGCAGACCGATGTCGACGATGAGGCCGCCCTTGACGACTTCGATGACGAGGCCTTCGACCATCTCGTCGGCCTCTTTCTTCTTCTCGATGTTGCCCCAGGCGCGCTCGTACTGGGCGCGCTTCTTGGAAAGGATCAAGCGGCCCTCTTTGTCCTCTTTCTGAAGGACGAGGGCTTCCACCTTCTCGCCCAGCGAGACGATCTCGCTCGGGTCGACGTCGTTACGAATACTGAGTTCGCGCGACGGAATGACTCCCTCGCTCTTGTAACCGATGTCGAGCAGGACTTCGTCCTTGTCGATCTTGACGACGGTGCCATGGACGACTTGGCCGTCCTCCACTTCGACAAGAGTTCCCTCGATCGCTTCGCCGAAGGGCTTGTCGAGGTCGTTTTCGGTGACTTTCCGCGGCGTGTAGTTGCCTTCGGCGTCGTAGGTGCCCATGGGGCTGGAGGAGGTCAGTAGGTCGGACAAGGGACGGGTCGCTTTCGGATAGGGATGATCGATGGGACAGGGACAGTTCCCGCTCGGGAACCTGGCAAGGATACCCGCCGAGAAACAGTCCTCACCCCGGCCGATGGCCGCATACGAGGAACTCCGGGGCCTCGGTGGTCGGCCGCTGACGGCCGTAGCCGCCCGGTTCGGCCGCATAGACGGCGTCGACGGACAGGTTGACCTGTTCCAGGAGAAGACGAAGTTCCCGGGGGGTGTAGCAGCCCGTCCAGAGCACCGCATCCAACTCATCCCCCGACGGCGAGCGCACCGTGGTGGCCTCACGGCTCAGCCCCCGATCGGCATCGAATTCGGCTTCCGAGTGGTAACGAACGGAGAAGTAGGCGTTGAACGCGGTCAAGGCGAACCGACCCCCGGGCCGAAGTGCCGAGGCGATTTCCGTCAGGACGGCGCGGTCGTCTCCTTGCTCGGTCATCAGTCCGAATGCGCCCTGACACAGACAGATCACGGCATCGAAACGGGGCAGGAACGGCGATTGATCTAGCGGCAGATTGCGTGCGTCGGCGCGGACGAAAGTTGCCGAACCGACACCGGCGTCCACCGGCAACTGACACGACAACTCCTGTGCGACTCTCACGAAGGCTTCGGAGATGTCCACCCCCACGACCTCGATCCCCCGCCGAGCAAGTTCCAGACAATGTCGTCCCGGTCCGCACCCGACGTCCAGGACCCGAGCCCCGGGCTGGAGTCCGAGCTCCTCCACGAGGAAGTCCACCTCTTGTCGAGTTCCTTTGGTGAACGAGTACCGAAGATACGCCTCGCCCATGTGTTCGGCCAGAGCCTCGAACCAGTGCTCCACGATTCAGCCCTTGGCTGCGGCCCAGGACGACCCCCACGCCGCGTTCACCGCGAGGGGAACATCGAGGTGCGCCGCATTCTCCATGATTCCCACCACGAGGGGCCCGACACGTTCCTTCTCGGCCGTCGGTACTTCGACGATCACTTCGTCATGGACCTGGAGAACGATGCGGCTCTTCAAATTGGAGGCTCGCAACTCGTGGTCGATACGCACCAACGCCACCTTGAAGATGTCGGCGGCCAATCCCTGGATGCCGGCATTCATCGCCTGTCGCTCACCCGCCTGACGCAATCGGAAATTCGCGTTCGACAATTCGGGGATGGGCCGGCGACGGCCGAAGATCGTTTCCGTGTACCCCTTCTGACGCGCTTCCTCGACCGTGCGATCCATGTAGGCACGAACGTTGGGGAAAGCCGCAAAGTACGAATCGAGAATCGCCGAGGCTTCGCCGACCGGGACCCCGAGCCTCTGTGAAAGTCCGTAGGCCTCCATGCCGTACGCCAATCCGTAAGAGACCATTTTCGCGTACGACCGCTGGTCGTAGGTGACGTCATCTTCCTCCACACCGAACACTTGAGCCGCCGTGGTTCGATGCACGTCACGACCCGAGCGAAAGGCTTCGATCAAACCCGGATCGTTCGCCAGATGAGCGATACAACGCAATTCGATCTGGTTGTAGTCGGCTACGAGGAACTCGCTGCCGGGACGGGGCACGAAGGCCTCTCGAAAAACGCGGCCTTCATCGGTACGTACGGGAATGTTGTGAAGGTTCGGGCGGTCACTCGACAACCGCCCGGTCCGCGCGACCGTCTGGTTGAAGGTGGCATGGATACGACCATCAGGACGAACCTCGGCGAGCAAGCCCTCTCCGTAGGTTCCCCGAAGCTTTTCGATCTCTCGGTAGCGAAGCAGCGAATCGATGAACTCGGGCCATTCGTCGCGCAACTTCTCGAGTGTCGCCGCGTCGGTCGAGTAACCGGTCTTGGTCTTCTTGGGCGGCGTGAGACCCTTCTCCTCGAACAGAATCCTGCCGAGCTGCGCCGGCGAATTCGGGTTGAACGCTCCACCAGCCAGTTCTTGCAGGGATGAACTCAGGCTTTCACTCTCGTGCGTCAGACGCTCGGCGATCTCCCGCAACCGATCGGCATCCACTCCGATTCCGATCGACTCCATACGCGCCAGAACTCCAACGAGTGGGTTCTCGATCTCGTCGTAGAGTTCCAACATTCCTTGGTCCTGCAGGGCCTTGCGCAGGCGATCGGCCAGCGGAGCGATCGCCATTGCCCGGTTTCCACTGATGCGCTCGATGGAGGAGCCCGATCCGTCGAGGTCGAGTTGTCCGCTCGGCGTCGAATCGTCGGCGAAGTGCCGTCCCAAGAGATTTTCGACCAGATGTTCGATCGAGTAATCAGATGCTCCTGGATCGAGCAAGTAGCCAGCGATCGACACATCGAGAACCAAAGATCCGAGCTCGCAGCCCTCGTCGTACAAATACCGCATCAGGGACTTTGCGTCGGCGGTTCGAAACGACTTCGTGACCAACGTCGACCTGACCGACGGATCACTCAGAAATCTCGCAGGAAGCCAATACGCGCGACCAGTGATGTTCAGGGCCATGCCGACCAAGGCCGAATGCCCGCTTTCGCCCGACCAACCGGCCACCACATCGAGAACGTCCGAGTTCTCCACGGCCGATACGAAGTCGGATGGATCATCAAATGGGGTGACTTCGAAATCGATCGCCTCCTCGGCAACCCGAGGCGCGGATTCGAGTACGACACCGGCCGCCGCCAACGCTTCGCGAATCCGACCACCCATCGCCCGGAACTCGAGGAAGTCGAAGAGCCGCTGCAGTTCGACGAAGTTCGGTGTGATGGCAACCGCCTCGGGATCGAACTCGACCGGGGCGTCGTGTCGGAGCGTCATCAACATCTCGTTGTGTCGCGCGAGAACCTCGTTCTCTTCGAGGGAGGCGCGCAGCTTGGGGGTCTGGTCGGCGGCGTGGGCGAAGATCCCATCCAGCCCGCTGTACTGCGTGATGAGTTTTGCCGCCGTCTTTTCCCCGACGCCCGGGACGCCCGGCAGGTTGTCGCTCGGATCCCCGCGTAGCGCAGCGTAAGCCGGGTACTGGAGCGGCGTGACTCCGGTCTTCTCGGCGATCCCCGCCTCGTCGTACAGCGCGTAATCGGTGACCCCGCGCTTGTTGTAGAGAACCCTCACATGAGGATCTCTCACGAGTTGGTAGCTGTCGCGATCTCCGGTCACGATCACGACATCGAAACCCTCATCCACCGCCCGATCGGTCACCGTCGCGATGATGTCATCGGCCTCGAACCCTGGTTGCTCCAGCACCACCACGCCCAGAGCGCCGAGCACCTCTTTGACGATTCCGATCTGTTGGCGGAGGATCTCCGGTGACGATTCGCGCTGCGCCTTGTACTTCGGTTCGATTTCGTGCCGGAAAGTGGGCTCGGGCCGGTCGAAGGCAACAACCAGCCCGTCCGGCTTTCGATCCTTGAGGAGAGTCACGAGCATCGAAGTGAACCCGAAGACCGCATTGGTCACCTGTCCGCTGGCGGTGATCATGTCCTGGGGCACCGCGAAGAACGCCCGATAAGTCAACGAGTTCCCGTCGAGAACGAGAAGTGTCCGGCGCGAGTCGCTCGCCGAAGATTTCACGGTGCGAGTTCGCCGCTGAGGATCCGGTCGGCGACGTCGCGCATTCGCGATCTGTCCTTCATGGCGGTCCGCTGGATGAACGAGAAAGCGTCCTGTTCCTTCATCCCGAACTCGTCGATCAATCGACCTTTTGCTCGGTCGATCGTCTTTCGCGCTTCCAACTGCTCCCCGAGAGCGTCCAAATGGCCGGTCAGGGTTTGCAGCTCGCGGAATCTTCCGATGGCGACCTCGATCGCCGGAATGAGGTCGCTCTTCTGATACGGCTTCACGAGATAAGCGAGTGCTCCGGCGTCGCGGGCCTGTTCGATGATCTCGCGCTGACTGAATGCCGTCAACACGAGGACGCCACAGATCCTCTCGTCACCGATGTGTCGGGCGACCTCGAGTCCGTCCATGCCGGGCATCTTCACGTCGAGGATCGCAAGATCGGGCTTCAGATCACGAATCAACTGGAGCGCTTGATCCCCCCGGCCGGTCTCGCCCACGACGTCGTACCCCTCTTCGAGAAGCGTCTCTTTCAGATCGAGGCGGATGATGGCCTCGTCCTCGGCGATGACGACTCGAACGCTCACGATCTCATTCAACCATTGCTCTGGGAGAGGCGCTCCAACAGAGAGTCTTGTTTCGCCTCGAGTTCGGCGATACCGGCCATGACTTGATTGCGATGCGACTGCATGGCGTCTCGATGGCGCCTGGCGTCTCGATACTCGACATCGGCGCCCGGAGTCTCGGACACCAGGGCCCGCAGTCCCATGTCCTCGGCCTCGTCGCTCAGATGCTGCAATTGCTCGTCGACGATCCGCAATTCTTCACGAAGGCGACGCAGACGGTCTCCCGTCTCCCTCAGCCGTCTTTCGATGGAACGCTGGCCCACGACGCGAAGTGTACGGACGACCTGCATGTGAAGGGTGCCCCGGGTGGGATTCGAACCCACACCGTACGGAGTTTGAAGCCGCTGCCTCTGCCGTTGGGCTACCGGGGCGTGCTGACAAGGTTACCCGTGGGTCATCACGGTCCCCCACTCCTCGGCGACGACGATCGTGCGGTGGAGAGGCAGATGCGCATTATCGTTCGACCGTGCTCGCTTTCACGTTCCCCGGCCAAGGTTCGCAGCGGCCGGGCATGGGTCGACCATGGGTCGATCACGAGAGCTGGGAGCTGATCGACGAGGCATCGGAGGTGGCCGAACGCGACGTCGGGCGCCTTCTCCTCGATGCCGATGCCGACGAGCTGCGGGACACCCGCAACGCTCAACTCACCACCTTCGTTTCGAGCTTGATGGTGCTGGATGCGGTGGAGCGACTGGGAGTCGAGCCGAGTTTTTGTGCCGGACACAGT
>JBEGQB010000067.1:0-8129 GCA_041181165.1 Actinomycetota bacterium | reverse complement strand
GGCGGTCTTCAAGTCCGCCTGATCGGCACTCGTCAGTCAGTCGACTGGGAAACCGGTCGGCTGACTGACCTGCCGACTCCCTAATCCTTCTCTCTCTCGAGGAATCCGTGCGCTACCTGCTCCAACGAATTGGACAATTCGTCATTGTGTTCATCGTGGTGACGTTCGTCGTGATGTGCGCGACCCGCATCGGCAGCAAGGACGTCGTACGAGACCTCGCGGGAGGGACCGTTGGAGACGATGTCATCGCCAAGGTCGAGGCCGACTATCCGTACCTCGACAAACCACTCGTCGTCCAGTACGGCTATTGGCTGAAGGACATGGTGTCGGGCAACATGGGTTACTCGTACGCTCAGAGCCAGTCGGTTGTCGACATGTTCCAGCAGCGACTACCGGCGACGTTTTTCATCGGCTTTTGGTCGATCTTCATCGGACTCCTGATCGCTGTGCCGTTGGGCATCTACAGCGCATATCGACGGGACGGACCCGTCGATCGCGCCGCGAGTTACTCATCGTTCGCATTCATCTCCACGCCACCACTCGTGTTCGCAGTCTTCCTTCTCTATTTTGTCGCCCTCAAAATCGATACTTTCCCAGTTCTTTCGAACTACATCGCCCCGTGGGACAACCCGGTAGAACACTTCAAGAACTTCTTCTTGCCCTCGCTCACGCTCGGTCTGGGTCTGGCCGCCGTCTGGACCCGGTTCCTGCGTGCCGACATGATCCTCACGTTGCAGAGCGACTTCATCATGCTCGCTAGGGCGAAGGGAATGAGTCCCCGTCGCATCCTCTACGGCCACGCACTTCGGGCGTCGATCCTGTCACTCATCACAAGCGTCGCCCTGCAACTTTCTGGACTAGTTGGTGGCGCCGTGATTGCCGAACAGTTCTTTGGATTGGCTGGGATCGGAACCCGACTGGTATTCGCTGTTCAGCAGAACGACATTCTTGTGATCCAGGCAATCACTGCGGTACTCGTGGTGGCCGTAGTCCTCGTCAACCTCGTGGTCGATCTGCTCTATGCCGTGGTCGACCCCCGAATCCGTCACGCGAGGGCACTCGGATGATCGTTATTTTGAAGCGGGTTCGCCGAATGCACCCGACCACACTCTTTGCGACCTTGTGGCTTTCGGCGTTGACGTTCCTTGCCATTTTCGCCCCCGTTCTTCCCTTCGTACGTGGCTACGGCGAGCGGGTGAAAGGAGCTGGGCGCTACAAGTTCGGACCCGGCCTCGACTTTCTCTTCGGAAGCGACTCGCTCGGACGCGATTTGTTCGCCCGGTGCGTCTATGGCGCACAGATCTCGTTACGCGTTGCGGCTTCCTCGATAGTTGTCGGCCTATTGATCGGTGGCTCCCTCGGACTGGCGGCCGGCTATCTACGCGGTTGGGTCGATCGGACCGTCTCGATCGTCGTCGACATCCTTCTCGCATTCCCGGCTCTCATCATTTCGATCCTGATCGTCGGAAGGTTCGATGTGCTCCAAGCCAACAACGACGCTTTTGGCTGGCTCACCCGAACCTGGTCGATCACCTTCGTCTTGTCACTACTTTCGATTGCTCCAATTGCTCGCATCGTCCGTGCGCAGACTCTGAGCCTCGCTCAACGTGAGTTCGTGCTGGCCGCGCGTAGTCTCGGTGCAAAAAGTGGTCGGATCATCTTCCGCGAAATTCTTCCCAACTTGATCCCGGCCATGACGTCCGTCCTCTTCACTGGCATCGCCATCCTCCTGGTATCAGAGGGCGGCCTAGCCTTCCTCGGGTATTCGATCAAGCCCCCGTCTCCGTCGTGGGGTCTGCTGGTGAGCGAGAATCGAGAGCGAATCCAGGAAGCCTGGTGGGCCACGATCTTCCCATGCATCATGCTCTTCGTCACCGTGCTCGCTTTCAACATCATCGGTGACCGCGTCGCTCGACGATTCGATATCCGCGAGGCAGCGCTGTGACCATCCAGGCCGAGAATCGCATTGAAACGGGAACCCTCATCGAGGTACGTGGATTGAAGACTCATTTTCAGACGCCGCGCGGTGTCGTGCGAGCCGTTGATGGTGTTGACCTCACGATCGAACGAGGCAGATCACTCGGAATCGTCGGCGAGTCCGGATCGGGCAAGACCATCCTGTCGCGTTCGATCATGGGCCTCCTCCCTCGTCATGGCACGATCCGCGAGGGTTCGGTGTCCTTCCAAGGCCAAGAGCTTCTAGACCGAACTCCCAAGGAGATGCGCGGAATCTGGGGACGTGAAATGGCGATGATCTTCCAGGATCCGATGACTTCACTGAACCCGCTTATGAAGATCGGGAAACAAATCTCCGAACCTTTGATGGCTCATCTCGGGATGAACCGTTCGAACGCCTGGGAAACCGCGGAGAAGCTCCTACGGGATGTCCGCATTCCAGAGGCCGGACGTCGATTGAGTCAGTACCCTCACGAACTTTCCGGGGGCATGCGCCAGCGCGTGATGATCGCCATTGCACTTGCCTGTGGCCCCACCATGCTCTTCGCCGACGAGCCAACCACCGCACTCGACGTCACCGTGCAAGCACAGATTCTCGAACTCATCAACGAACAACGTCGTGAGCGCAACATGTCGCTCATCCTGGTGACACACGATCTCGGTGTTGTGGCCGGAAACACCGACGAGATCGCCGTCATGTACGGCGGCAAGATCGTGGAAAAGGCCCCAACTCGCACTCTGTTTGCTCACATGAAGATGCCGTACACCGAGGCTCTTCTCCAGAGCATTCCAAGAATGGACCAGCCGTCCCACTCCCGTCTGGCCGTGATCCCGGGGCGGCCGCCAGATCTTGTGAATCCGCCAGCAGGATGTCGTTTCGCTCCACGTTGCGCGTACGCGCGCGATCGTTGCCTGGTCGAGGAACCAACGTTGGTGACGGCTGATTCGGCAACTCACACCTACGCTTGCTTCTACCCAGTTGGTTCACCCGAATATCTCGAACGCAAGGTCGAGTTGTCGCGACGCGCCGATTCGAGTCAGGGAGGTCACTGATGGCCGGCACCGGCAAGGCCCACCTTCGATCCGAGGGTGAGGTTGTCCTTCGGGTCGAAGATCTTGTGGTCGAATTTCCCGTGGGGCGCACCGGCCTCAAAGTGAACGCTGTCTCCGGCATCTCATTCGATGTCCTTCGGGGCGAGACCCTCGGAATTGTCGGTGAGTCCGGTTGTGGGAAGAGCACCACTGGTCGCGCGGTCATGCAGTTACCTCGTCCGACCTCTGGCTCGGTCGAGTTCGAGGGAACCGAGCTCACCACATTGTCCGGCGATGCTATGCGAGAGGCTCGAACCAAGATTCAGATGATCTTCCAGGATCCGATTTCCTCGCTCAACCCACGACGCAAAGTTCGCGATATCGTCCTCGAACCGCTGGTCATCTGGAAACGAGGAACCGAGGCCGAGCAGGGCGCAGTTGTCGACCGAGTTCTCGAGGACGTCGGCATAGATCCCCAGCGCGCCGCCGAGAGTCAGCCCCACCAGTTTTCCGGTGGCCAGTGTCAGCGAATCAGCATCGCGCGCTCTTTGGTGCTCGATCCCGAGATGATCATCTGTGACGAACCGGTGTCGGCCCTCGATGTCTCGGTCCAGGCTCAAGTGCTCAACCTCCTCGAGGATTTGAAGCGCCAGTACGGGCTCACCATGATCTTCATTGCCCACGACCTCGCAGTGGTCAAGAACATCAGTGACCGCGTCGCCGTGATGTATCTCGGCAAGTTTTGCGAAGTTGCGCCCAGCAACTCTCTCTACGCCCGTCCAGCTCACCCCTACACCAACGTACTGCTCTCAAGTATCCCTATCCCCGACCCGGAAGTTGGATTCCGAGGTGCTGCGGTGGAAGGAGAGCCTCCATCCCCGGTGAATCCCCCGGCCGGGTGTCGCTTCAACCCCCGCTGCCCAAATGTCCAGGAGCGATGCCGTACCGAAGAGCCGACGATCCGCGAGATCGGAGCTGGACACTACGTCGCCTGCCACTTCCCGCTACACGGCGGCGAAGCACCGGTGAGCGTCCGAACCGCCTGACTCAGCGGTTCTCGTACCGAGGCGGACGCTTCTCCAGAAATGCTCGCATCGATTCGCGCGCGTCATCGGTATGGCTCGACATGATCTGTTGGCGATTCTCGAGGTCGATGGCGGCCTGCATCCCAGGGATCTCCAATGCCGACCACATCGCCTCCTTGGTCAGGGCGATACCAAAGGGAGTATTGCGCATGATCTCTTCGGCCTTGGCCAGCGCGACGTCGAGAAGTTCGTCGTCTTCGACGACGTCCACGAGGAGTCCGATCCGGTAAGCCTCGGCCGAATCGAAGACTCGACCAGTGAGCATCAACTCTTGCGCGCGTGCCACTCCGACGATGCGCGGCAGCAACCACGACGTTCCGATGTCGCAGGCCGAGAAACCGATTCGAACGAAGGCCACATTGAACTTCGAGGTCGAAGCGCCGAGCCTCACATCACTGGCCAACACGAGCGCGAGTCCCCCACCAGCGGCGGCTCCGTTCACGGCGGCGATGATCGGTTGGGGCAACGCCCGCATGTGACCCACCAGACTCGCAATGTGCTTCTGGGTGGCAAAGGCTCGCTGCGTGGCGCCGATGTTCTCCGAGTGCGGGGCGAGGCCGTAGCCGCCAAGATCGAGGCCGGCACAGAATCCCCGACCGGCGCCGGTGAGGACGATCACTCGACAGCGTTCGTCGATCGACAGCTCGTCGAGATGCCGATGCAGTGAACTCACGAGTTCGGTCGTCATGGCATTCAGGCGCTCGGGTCGATTCAGACGAAGAAGTGCAACTCCCGGACGCGGCCACTCGAGAAGAACTGGTTGGTCGGACATGCCTTCAGTCTGCCCTTCCCCCGCCCCGCCGGACGCACCGTGTTAGCGTCGAACTGCGTCGTGGCCGCCTTATGACCGACACCAATTCCGCCCTCGATTCGTCCACGGAGACGTCGCTCGCCTGGCGAATCGCCCTGCGTCACGCCGGGGTCGCGTATCTGATCTCCCGTTTATGCGTCATCGCCGGTGCTGCCTTCGTAGGTGCCGAACTGCGAGCGGACGACAACAAACTCCGAGAACAGCTGATCTGGGGTTACCTCACGCGTCCGGATCCACATGCCCGGAGTGCGATCATGCCCCGGTCGGCATCGTCGATGATCCTGGACGTCCTGACGTCGTGGGATGGCATCTGGTACATGAGGATCATCCGCCGCGGATATCCCGACTACGTCCCGCGTTCCATCACATACGACGACCCCGAAGCCCGTGTTGCGTTCTTCCCCGCCTATCCGAGCCTGGTTCGGGCCGCCGATCGGATACTTCCCGGTGGGGACACCCTCGCTGCGCTGACACTGAACTTCGTCCTCGGGGCAATTTTCATCGTCCTCATCGGATGGCTCGCTCGCCTGTGGTTCGGTGAACGCGTAGCACGGAACACGATGACCCTGGCCGCGTTCTTCCCCGGAAGCTTCGTTCTGTCGTTCGTCTACAGCGAAGCGCTTCTACTCGCCCTCGCCGCTGCGTGTTTGCTCGCGCTCGTCAAGGAGAAATGGCTGTGGGCCGGACTCCTCGCCGCCGCCGGGACGGCCACCCGACCCAACGGTGTCGCACTCGTGCTCGCCTGTCTGGTGGCGGCGGTGCTGGCCTTCCGGCGGCAGCGTTCTCTTGTTCCCTTCGTGGCGCCCTTGATGGCGCCGGTCGGCTTCGTCGCCTTCCAATACTGGATCGACCAACACACCGATGAATCGAGGGTCTGGTTCAGGGTTCAAGGTGAAGCGTGGAAGGAAGGTGCCAGTTTCGGGCTCACCGCCATCCGCAACACCCTCGAAGCTTTCACCAAACCCCTTCAGTCACCCACCGATCTGATCACGGCGATCTCCTTTCTGTGCACGCTGCTCGTGCTCTGGATCGCCTGGCGCCGTCGACTGCCGCTCGTCGCTTGGGCCTACTCGGCGGTGATCATCGCACTCATGCTCCTACCGGCCACCGTCACCGCTCGACCGCGCTTCTTGTTCACCGCCTTCCCGCTCTTGATCACCGCTGCCCTTTGGCTGGATGAACCGCGTCGTCGTGAATGGTGGCCGTACGTCATCGCCATGAGCGGGGCTGGACTCGTCGCGCTCACCGGTCTGTACGGTGTCTACGGGGCGATTCCTTGATGGCTGATGCGAGCAACGGCTCACGGTCGCCCGTCGGCCGCGCTCATCTGCTCCTGCTGACGGCGCTGGCTTACGTTCCACTCTTGCTCTCGGCACCGGGCCGTGTGGCCGGAGACACGAAGTTGTATCTCTACCTCGATCCCGGTCGACTCATCAGCGACTCGGTCTGGTCGTGGGATTCTCGGCAACTCGGAGGTTGGGTTCCCCATCAGAACGTCGGCTACCTCTGGCCATCGGGCCCCTTCTACGCGTTCTTCGACTGGATTGGTTGCCCGGACTGGGTCGCGCAACGACTGTGGTTGGGAACCTTGCTTCTCCTGGCCGGTCTGGGCGCCCGCCGTCTGGCTCGTCTTCTCGGACAACCGATGCTCGTCGCCGGTTCGGCTGCGATCTTCTACCAACTGTCGCCGTACGTCCTTGCGTACATCTCACGGACGTCGGCCTTGCTCCTGCCTTGGAGTCTCCTGCCGTGGATTCTTCACTCGGTCATCTCGTACGCACGACACGGCGACCGCCGGCAACTCGCACTGTTCGGACTGTTGGTGTTCTCGACCGGTGGACTCAACGCGACTGCGCTCTTGATGATCGCTCCGGCTCCTTTGATCTTTTATGTTCATCACGTCGGGCATCGTGGACTCCGGCACACGCTGAAGGGGCTCGCCACACTCGGTTGCGTCGCATTGGGGGCGAGCGCCTGGTGGATCGCCGGTCTCGTCGTGCAGGGTCGTTATGGCGCCGCAGTTCTTTCGTACAGCGAGGCTCTTCCATCGACCGCCGCCACTTCCACCAGCACCGAAGTCCTGCGCGGACTCGGCTATTGGCTCTTCTACGACCGCAACCCGGTGGTCGAACTCACTTCGGCCGCCGAGCCCTACCAAGGGAACTTCGTCGTGATGGCAGCGGGAGTCGGCATCGTGGCACTCGGGCTCCTCGGGCTCGTGCGGTGGCCGAATCGCCTACGCCGGCCACTCCTTTCGACCTTGGCCGCCGGAACGGTGCTCGCGGTCGGGGCTCACCCTTTCGACGATCCTTCACCTTTGTGGAAACTCGCCGCCGAACACCCGACCAGCGCGCTGAGTCTTGCCTTGCGTTCCTCGACGCGAGCGGTCCCACTCGTGGTTCTCGTGCTCGCGCTCGGGGCGGCTCGCACCATAGAGATGATCGTTGCTCGGATACGTCAGCTGAGGCGGGGTTCGATGTCGGCGATGTTGGTCACCGGCGCCACGGTTGTACTGGCCCTGGCGAACATTCCCGCTCTCGTCGGCGGTCGTTTGATCGACCCCGATGTCAGCCGACCGCAAAGTGTCCCCGATGCCTGGCACGATGCCGCCGACTTCCTCGATCGTCGATACGACGAAGGTCGCACGGGTTCGGTGCTTCTCGTCCCCGGGATGGAATCAGCCGCCTATCGCTGGGGGTACACCGTCGATCCGATCCTTCCCGGACTGACCAAGAAGCCGCTCGTGACCCGCGACTGGCTGCCTTTGGGAAGCGCCCCGTACAACGACCTGCTGTACGCCCTCGATGACGCGTTCCAGGACGGGCGGGCCAGCGCGGCTTCGGTCGCCCCCGTGGCCCGCTTGCTCGGAGCCGACACGGTCATGATCGTCAACTCCACACAGTACGAGCGGTTCGGAACTCTCCGCCCCGAACGCACGACAGCGATCCTCGGCTCGACCCCACCCGGCCTGACCAAGGTTGCCGAATTCGGGGAGCCGACGGTGAACCTCGATCCACGACCCAATGCCACGGACGATCGGGACGCTTTCCCTCCCCAAACCCTGCCCGAGATCGTCCTCTACGAACTCACCGACCCCGTCCCGATCGTCAGAACGACCGAGTCACCGTCGATCGTTCTGGGTGATGGACAAGGAACCGTCGAGATCGCTGCCGCTGGACTCATCGACGGGTTTTCGACGCTCCTCCCGTACGCCGCGCTACCCGTCGAGTCACGCGACAACATCG
>JBEGQB010000066.1:0-8194 GCA_041181165.1 Actinomycetota bacterium | reverse complement strand
ATGCCGTCTGCGCCTGATTGCTCATGTCCTCCTTGCCACCGAAAGCGCCACCGTTGGTGACGAGTTCCACGGTGACCTGATCGGTGTCGATGCCCAGAACTCGAGCGATGTCGTTGCGGTCGTCCCATACTCCCTGTCCACCGGAGTACACGTGGAGATGACGTCGACCATCGACGGTGGAGGGAACCGCAACCGTGCTCTCGGGCTCGAGGAACGCGTGCTCGATGCGTTGGGTGTTGAAGACCTCGCTGATCCGATGTGCGGAGGAGGAGAGCGCCGTCTTGACGTCTCCCCGTTGGTACTTGCTGCGGCTCAAGACGTTGGAGTCGGTGCCCCACACGGCGATCTCGCTCGATTCGATGGCCGCTACCGGGTCGGTGATGGGGGACAGGACCGAGTACTCGACCGAGACGAGGGCGGCCGCCGCGCGCGCATTGATCCGTGAATCGGCCACGACAACGGCAAGTACGTCACCGGCGTAACTCGTGCGCCCCCCGACCGGAATCATGATGGGCCAGTCCTTGTGAATGAGACCGACCTTCAACTCCGCGGGAACGTCTTGGGCCGTGAAGACCGCAACCACTCCGGCGGAATGCCTTGCCGCCTCCACGTCGATTCCGACGATGTCGGCCCGAGTGTGATCGGTGAGGTGCAATGCGGCATGAAGCATTCCTGGAACTCGGATGTCGTCCACGTAGCCGCGATCGCCCAGTGCGAGTTCCTCGGCCTCGTACTTGGCTCCACTGGAACCGATACCTCCCGAAATGGAGGGTTCGACAACGACCCCGGTTGCCACAGCTTCGATGGCATCGAGAATCTTCGCATACCCGGTGCAGCGGCAGAGGTGAGCCCCCAAGTGACGCGACATGTCCTCGCGCGTCAAGTCGGCGCCCTTCTTGTCGACTTGTGCCTTGGCTCTCATCACGATGCCGGGAATGCAGAATCCACACTGCAAGCCACCACACGCGGCAAACGCCTTTGCGTACTTTTCGCGTTCTCGTTGATCGATTCCCTCGAGAGTGGTGATGTGCTTGCCGGCCACCTTCGACAACGGCTGCTGGCAGCTCACCACGACTTTGCCGTCGATCATCACCGTGCAACATCCACATTGCCCCGAGGGCGAGCAGCCATCCTTGGGTGAAGTGATGTCGAGTTCCTCTCGAAGCGCAGCGAGCAGGTGCGGATGATCGGATCGAACGGACATCGATCGCCCGTTGACCGTCAGGGCGATCGACTCGATCTGCCCGTTTGCGTCAGCCCGTGTACTCATGCCTTCCCTCCGATTGCCGGTGGTTCGATCACACCGCGCTGGGTAGCGATTCTTTGGTAGACCTCCGGACGGCGGTACTTGTCGAAATCGAAAAGCGTTTGTTTGTAACGCCGGCACCAATTGAGATCGCAATCGGCGGTGACGACCTCATCGCCGGTGGTCAGTGTCTGGGCGACGATCTGGCCACTCGGCGCCACGATGCATGACTGACCGAGCGAATCGACTCCCTCTTCGACGCCGGCCTTGGCGACACCGATGACCCAAGTGCCGTTCTGATAGGCGCCGGATTGCATGACGAGAGAATTGTGGAAGCCCTGCAAAATGTCCTGCGTCGGATCCGGTACGTAATGGATCGGAGTGTTGTAGCCACACAGGATCATCTCCACGCCCTGTAAGCCCATTTCCCGGTACGACTCGGGCCAGCGCCGATCGTTGCAGATCATCATCCCGATGATTCCGCCGAATGCTCGCCACACACCGAACCCTTCGGGTCCGGGCTCGAAGTAGTAGCGCTCTGCATGTTGAAAGGGTCGGTCGGGCTCGTTCGTCTCATGGCCCGGTATGTGGACCTTGTGGTAGTGCCCGACGATCGACCCGTCTCTTTCGACGAGGATCTGCGTGTTGTACCTATGGGTCGAACCGTTGGCGTCCGGCGATGTGAGCTCGGCGTATCCGAGGCTGAACCCGATTCCGAGCCGACGGGCCTCGTCGAACAAGGGCTGGGTAGCCGCGTTCGGCATCGAGGTCTCGTACCAGTGATCGGCTTGGGTGATGTCGGTCAGGAACCATCGGGGGAAAAAGGTGGTGAGCGCCAATTCGGGGAACACCACGAGTTCCGCGCCGCGTCGATGCGCCTCGCGGAGGAGCTCGATGAGACGCTCCACGACCTCTGCTCGCGAATGGTCCCGTTGGATCGGGCCCATCTGTGCGGCAGCAACATTCACCGACCGGCGATCCCCGATGTCGTGGCTGAACGTCGACGTCATGAGTGGCCTCCTGCGAAGTCGGTGTGGGCGAGACTCCACATGACGTCCATGAGGACGTCGGTTGCCGCAATCAGATCTTGAGGAGCGGTGTGCTCGGCCGGATTGTGGCTGATTCCCTTGTGGGACTGCGTGAAGATCATGCCGGTCGGGCAGACCCGAGCGAGCATCTGGGCGTCGTGTCCGGCTCCCGAAGGAAGTCGACGCGAAGAATGGCCGTGAGCTTTCGTCGTCATCTCGACGAGCTCGACGACAGTCGAATCGAAGACGACCGGTTCGAAGCGCGCCAACGAGCGAGTGGAGATGCTCACTCCCTCGCTTTCGGCAAGATCCCTCAGAAACTGAGAGATTCGCTCTTCGGCGGCACGAAGAATGGACTCTTCGGTGTTGCGAACATCGAGGGTGAGGGTCGCGGTCTTCGGTACGACATTGACAAGATTGGGGACGAGGTCGATCTTGCCGACGGTGCACACCTGATTGCCGCCGAACTCGCTCGCCAGGCGACGGAGAAAAACCGTGATCTCTGCCGCCACGTAGGCCGGATCGTGACGAAGAATCATGGGCGTCGTCCCGGCGTGATTGCTTTGTCCGGTGATCGTCACCTCTTGCCACGAGATCCCTTGCACGCCGGAGACCGCGCCGAACCGAATCCCCTCGGCCTCCAGAACCGGTCCCTGTTCAATGTGGAGCTCCACGAATGCGTGGGGAGCTGTTGCCGGACAGGGGGCCGATCCGAGATAGCCGATCCGTTCGAGTTCGTCACGAAGTCGCGCACCATCGATGGAGACGGTGTCGTGGGCTTCCTCGACAGCCATCCCACCGACGTAGACGAGCGACCCCAACATGTCGGGCTGGAAACGTGCCCCTTCCTCGTTGGTGAAGAATGCGACCGCGAGTGGACGAGGCGTTTCGAGACCGGCCCTCATCAGAGTCTCGATGACTTCGAGACCGGCGAGCACGCCGAGGTTTCCGTCGTAACGCCCTCCTGTTCGAACGGTGTCGATGTGCGAACCTGTGAGAACTGGGGCTCCGCTCCCGACATTCCAGACACCCACGACGTTGCCGATGGCGTCGGTCGTGATTTCGAGACCGAGATCCTCCATCCAGGTCACGACGAGATCCCGTCCTCGTCGGTCATCGTCGGTGAGGGCCAGCCGGCAGGAGCCGCCACCTTCGATCGGACCGATGGAGGCCAAGTCGTCCAGACGACGAAGAAGGCGGTCTCCGTCGATCCGTAGGCCGGTTCGCCTGACGTCGATGGTCGTCCCCTCTGCCACGGCCCCACTTTACAATTTGTCAAAGTCGGTCCTGCCGAGAAAATCCCCCAAATCCCGGGAAGGGAATGGCAGAGTCCTCCGGTGACTTGGCCGGAATACGTCATTGGGGCCCTGGGCGTTCTGGTGGCCGCCACTGCCCAGTACACCGCTGGATTCGGTTTTGCTCTTCTCGGGGTTCCACTGATGGCTCTGGCCATTCCCACTCACGACGCGGTGATCATCTCCACGTGGCTCGGTCTCGTGACCAATGGATTTCAGGCGTTCAACGACCGGTCGCGGGCCGACCGGGGCATGGTCCGACGTCTTCTCGCTGGCACCGCCGTCGGAATTCCCATCGGACTCGTCGTCTTCACGAAGGTCGACGAAGAGATCCTTCGGGCCGGTTTGGGTGCGACCGTCCTCGTGGCCACGGTGTTGTTGGCGGCAAACTTTCGTCTTCGTCGCGCCGGTACGGTCCCGGAGTGGATCGCCGGGATCGTCTCGGGAGCACTCTCGTCCTCGCTGTCGACGAACGGACCTCCGCTCGTCTTCGTCCTTCAGGCCCGAGGGGTTCCCATCGATGTCTTTCGGGCCACGTTGGCGGTCGTGTTCACGACGGCCAACGTGATGACCCTCGGGGCCTTCGTGGTCAGCGGTGACCTGACGATTCGCCTGACCTCATGGAGCCTGGCGATGCTCCCGGTTCTCATCGTTGGAGTGGCGATCGGTTCTCGGTGGCGCCGACGTGTGACCGAGATCTCCGCTCGACGTCTCGTCCTCGGGCTGCTCGGCATCGCAGGAATTTCGGCGCTGGCATCCTCTTTGATCGGTTGATCAACCACCGCCGAAAATTGTCATCCACTGCTCTTTGGTCTTCGGCTTGAGAACGAAGTTGTGGGTGCGTACCTCGGCGAGAGTCTCCGATGGCGGGACCGAATAACGGTGACCGGGGAACACGACCGTTTGCGAAGGCAGCGAGTCGAGACGTTGCAGGCTCTCGAACATCTTCTCGGCGTCGCTGCCCGGCAGATCAGTTCGGCCGCAACCGTCGAGGAAGAGGGTGTCGCCCGATACCAGACAGCCTCGGACGTGGAAACATTGACTTCCCGGGGTGTGGCCGGGCGTGTGAACGAGATCGATGTCCACCCGACCAATGGTCACGGTGTCGCCGGCGCGATGACTGACGAGGTCGGACTCGGAGACCCCTGTTGTCCGCACGACCCAGGGAGCTTCGTGCTCGTTGACATGAATACGGTACGAACCCTTCTCCAGGAGTCGTGAAATGCCCTCGATGCGGTAGCCCATCATCGAGCCACCTATGTGATCGGGGTGGTAGTGGGTGGCAAGGACGTCCGTGATTGTCATGCCATCGGATTCGGCGACGGCCACGATGTCGTCGACTGCATATGCAGGATCGACGACCGCGCAGGTGCCAGTCGATCGATCACCGATGAGATAGACGAAGTTGGCCATCTGGTCGGCCAAGGGATCGCCAGCGGCGAAATCGTGCCCCGAGAGCAACTGGCGGAAGTAGAAGTCGTCGTTCGAATCGGCCATCGCTTTCGCTCCTCGGGATTGCGTGCTGCGTCGTACGCTAGCCCTCATGACGAAGGGTCCCCATGGCGATGAACTGACCAATCTCGAGGTCGGTCAGAGGATTCCCTTCGGCGGGAACCGTTACACAACGGTCGATCGATCGCTGGCCGATGCTTTTTGCGCCGGTGATCGTCTGATCGTCGTACAAGAGACCGGCGACCTGATCCACGTTCCGGCTCAAGTGTCGCGGATCGTGGATGAGGCGGTCGGCGAGGCCCGAGAGTCTTCATTCGTGCTGCCGAATGTCGATTCGCATGCGATCGCCTCCTTCTTCGAGGTCTTCGGCCGTATGTTGGAGGACGACGCGACGTTTGCATCGATCGCCGACGCCAACGCTCGAGACGTCGAATCAGCACGAGAGCGTGGGCGGTCGGTCGGTCGGCTCGAACTCAGCCCCAAGATGCGAACGGACATGGTTGCCGCACTTCGGATGTGGAGGGATCTCCCGATCACATCCGACCAAGCAGTCGACACCATCGAACATCAGACCTGGAGTGTCGAGGAGAGGCGAGCTCCACTTGGAGTCGTGGCCTTCATCTTCGAGGGCCGACCGAACGTCTTCGCCGACGCAACCGGAGTCCTCCGCTCCGGGAACAGTGTCGTGTTCCGCATCGGAAGTGACGCGCTGGGTACCGCCCGAGCCATCATGGATTCGATCGTGCGTCCGGCATTGGTTTCGAGCGGGTTGCCCATGGGATCGGTCGTGCTGGTCGATTCTCCGGAACGATCTGCTGGCCATGCACTGTTCTCCGATCGACGAGTTGATCTCGCCGTGGCCCGAGGAAGTGGTGAGGCGGTGGCGCAGCTCGGAGCGGTGGCCCGCCAAGCAGGAATTCCAGTGAGTCTCCATGGGACCGGAGGCGCGTGGATGCTGGTGGAGGATGGATATCCAGCTGATCGGCTATCGGCAATCGTCGACGCTTCTCTCGATCGCAAGGTGTGCAACACGGTGAACGTGATCTGCCTGACGAGACGTGATCCCGATTCCTTGCAGGCGACGCTCAACGGGATCCACGCGGCTTCGGCACGCCGTCACAAAAAGGCGACGGTGCACTGTTCGGCCTCCGACCGCCGATCCTTGGAAGCGGTCGCCAGTGAAATCCGAGTTGATTTCAGCATTTCTGAACACGTCGATTCCGACTTCATGGCTCTCGAATGGGAATGGGACGAAGCGCCCGAAGTTTCGATCGTTCTCGTGGACGATCTCCATCATGCGACGGACTTGTTCAACCGTTACAGCCCGCAGTTCATCATCTCGGTTCTGTCCACGGATCCCGCGGCAGTCGAGCGGGTGTACTTGCGCTCGAACGCGCCCTTCGTCGGCGATGGATTCACTCGCTGGGTGGATGGGCAATATGCGCTCGGCCGACCCGAGCTAGGACTCTCGAATTGGCAGAGCGGCCGGCTCTTCGCGCGAGGGGGAATACTGTCGGGGGACGGCGTCTACAGCGTTCGCTATCTGGCCCGTCACTCGGACCCCACGCAACGACGCTGATTCAGCCCCCGGTCAATCGCCCGAGGACGGATCTCACCAGGCGCGAAGGGCGTCGATCACGAGACTCCAGGCGATCCATTCGAGCGGCAAGAGAGGCGAGTCCGTTGACCGAGAGCCAACGAATCGGTTCGGGCTCCCACATCGGTGAACGATGGCCTACGAAGGGCATCACGGTGCGCTTCGTACGACGGCCGAGAACGAGGTCGGCCAGTGTGCATCCGGCGAGACGACTGGTGGCAACACCGTCGCCGACGTAGCCACCCGCATGGCCCAAGCCCTTGACCGGGTCGTAGTCGACCGAGAACGACCAGTCGCGAGGAACAGCCAGCGGACCGCCCCAATGATGGCTGAAACGTGTCGTGGACAGGGCGGGAAACAGAGCGCGAAGTTCGGTGATCAGATGCATCTTCACTTCCTCGTCGGAGTCGAAACTCGGTTCGATGCGGGACGCGAAGTGATACGGCGCACCTCGTCCACCGAAGGCCAATCGCCCGTCAGCGGTCCGTTGCCCGTAGATGATCAAGTGACGAAAGTCCGCGAAAGTGGTTCGGTCGTCGAGTCCGATCTCGTCCCATATCTCGCTCGGAAGCGGATCGGTGGCGATCATCATCGAATAGAGAGGAAGGACCCTGCGTCGACGACCGGGGAGGGTGGCCGTGTACGCCTCGGTGCATAGAAGAATCGAATCGGCCGTGATCCGTCCGAAGTCCGTGGCAGCCTCTCGCTCGTTGACCTTCCGAATGGTGGTGTGCTCGTAAAACTCGACCCCCAGTGTCACCAATGCGCGGGCCAACCCGTCGACGAGCTTTCTCGGATGGAGTGCTGCGCAATGCGACTGAAAGTTGCTCTCGGGTCGGCCGGGCACCCTGATTCTGCGGCTCGTTTCCTCGGGGGAGAGGCGAACCACATGATCGTCGCCGAATCCGTGCCGACGTGACTGGGCGATCTCGGCATCGGCTCGCACGCGTTGTTCGGAATTGCGTATGAGCGAGATCGTTCCGCCGAGCGCGTAGTCGCAATCGATCCCGAGACGGGACGTGGTGGCGCCGATGTCGTGGACGACGTCGAACATCATCTGCTGGAGGCCATGAGCTGAATCGGTTCCGTGCCGTGTCGCCAGGCGATCGAGATCCATGGGAAGGATCGACGAGCACCAGCCGCCGTTGCGACCGCTGGCGCCGAATCCCACGAATTCCTTGTCCACCACGGCCACTCGTGTGCCGGGAGAACTTTCCACGATCTCCAGCGCGGTCCAGAGACCGGTGTATCCAGCTCCGATGATCAGGACGTCGACTTTCAGGTCATCGACGAGCCGGGGGAACGAGCTTCGACTTCGTGCCTCGTTCCAGAGACTTGCGACCATCGACGAATCGTATAGAAGTCCTCAGGGGAGGAGTGCGTTGTCGATGAGACGTACTCCGTCCACGGTGGCTGCGACGAGGATCGCCGATGGCCGGGAGAAGTCGGCTGCTTCGACGAATGCCTCCGCGTCCACGACTACGACGTAGTGGACCTGGATCGCGGAAGATTCAAGGACACCCTTGGCGGCGTTCTCGACGGACGCAGGTGTGGATCCGCTTCGTTGGTACTCGAC
>JBEGQB010000065.1:0-8262 GCA_041181165.1 Actinomycetota bacterium | reverse complement strand
ACGATTGAGTGACTTCACCGACGAGTTCGGAATCACGTACCCGCAGTACCGCGACACGAATTCCGAATTCGTGGTCGCCAGTGGCGTGGCCACCTTTCCCACCACACTCGTCATCGGCTCCGACGGGACGATCATCGGTCAGTACGCCGGCGAGATGACGGCCACCGACATCGACGAGGCGATCTCGTTGCTCACGGAGAAATGATGCACGCCCTCATCGCCTCCACCACCGATCGCCTCTGGCTGAGTTTTGGCGGAGGTCTTCTGGCCGCGGTGAACCCATGCGGCTTCGTCCTGCTCCCCACATATCTCGTCTATTACCTCGGCCTCGACGGTCGTCGGGACGTACCCATCGATCACGGCATCAGCAAAGCCATTCGAGTCAGCTTGTCCTTGTCGGCTGGGTTCATGGCCGTTTTCGTCGTTGTCGGCTCGATCAGCCGACTTTTCACCGACTGGCTCAACCAGAACGCCAAGTACCTCGCGTTGGTGATCGGTGTGGCTCTCTTCGTACTGGGAATCGCCATGCTCTTTGGTTACCGACTGCCGTTCACCACTCCGAAACTCGACGTCGGTGATCGTGCACACGACCGCACGTTCGCATCGATGTTCGTGTTCGGCACCGCCTACGCCATTGCCTCGATCGGCTGCACGATCGGACCATTCTCAGCCACGGTGCTCGGCACCATCGACACCGATGGTTTCCTCACCGGACTCCTCGCCATCGGCCTGTACGGAGTGGCGATGTCGCTTCTTGTCACCGCACTCACGATCTCGATCGCTCTCGCCCGAACCGGCTTGCTGCGCTTCCTGCGCACCGGCATAAAGTACGTGGAGGTCGCTTCGTCCCTGATCATGATCGTGTCGGGGTTGTACCTCGCCTGGTACTGGTACAACGACATTCGCGAAAACTACGACGACGACCTGACCGGCAAAGTGATCGGCTGGCAGGAGCACCTGTCGCGCTGGATCGACGGCAACCGCACGACACTCGCGATCGTGACCGTATTGGTGATCGGTGCTGCGGCCAGCGGTGTGTCCGTGCGCCGTCGAAATCGCGTGTCCTGATCATGTCGAGATTTCGCGAACTACTCGAACATCCCGAAGTGGAGGAAGTCTGCATCTTGCGCGGCCACGAACACGTTCGCGACCACCGAATCGGGTTCATGGCGTACCACGGCGGAGGGCTCGAGGAGGTCACCGAGGTCGTGGCTCAAGCCGCTGCGGAACTCGCGGGGGCGAGTTACTACGGCGTGCATCAGCCGGTCGGCATGGAGCGCCACATCCCCTCGATCGAGGTCTCACCCGACGTGTCGGCTCGCTTGCGATCGTTCATCGACCATGTGCACTGTGTGATCACCATTCATGGCTTCGGACGAATGGGATACTTCGCATCGTTGTTGGTGGGAGGTCGGCATCGCGATCTCGCCGAGCATGTGGGTGGGCACCTTCGTCGTCATCTTCCGGCCTACGACGTGATCACCGACATCGATGCGATCCCCACCGACTTGCGTGGTTTGCATCCGCGCAACCCGGTCAACCTTCCGCCAGGCGCTGGAGTGCAGATCGAGTTGCCACCGCGCGTGCGAGGAACGAGTCCGATGTGGTGGGACTGGGAAGGCCCGGATCTCAATCCGCACACGCAATCGCTCGTCGATGCCTTGGCCAATGCCGCAACCTCATGGATTTCTGGTGGGGGTTCTTGACCTAATCGGTGAAAAAACCTCACCAGAACACCAAGGGGTGGTCGCTGGTCACGGGGCGAGGCGGGTGATGGTCCAGTTTCCGGAATCTTCGAGCGTGTACCTGAACCGATCATGCAGACGACTCGGTCGTCCCTGCCAGAACTCGAACGACACCGGCACGAGCCTCCAACCACCCCAGTGCGGTGGACGCTCCACGACACCGGGGAACCGCTGGGTCGCCTCGGCCAATCGGACCTCGAGCACCGACCGGTCGGCGATCGACTCGCTCTGGGGTGAAGCCCACGCGCCGAGTTGGCTTTCGCGCGGGCGGGAAGCGAAATACGCATCGCTCTCGGCCGCCGACATCAGTTCCACCCGGCCACGAACACGAACTTGTCGATGCAATCCGAGCCACGGGAACACTGCCGCCGCGCCCGGGCGACCGGCGATCTGTCGGCCCTTGGCGCTTTCGTAGTTGCCGTAGAAGCACAGCCCGTCGTCGTCGACCGCACGCACCAGCACCACACGTGAGTCCGGCAGATCGTCGTGGTCGATGGTCCCCACGACCATCGCATTCGGCTCCGGAAGGTCGGCCTCGACGGCTTCGTTGTACCACCGGTGCCATTGCGTGATCGGAGATGCGTCCAGATCGGCGCGATCCAGCCCGGCGGTTTCGTATTGCACACGTCGATCGCGCACGTGGTCGTGCCGACGATCGGAGTTCATGACGGTCAGGCCGTGATGCGGTCGAGTCCGCGCATGTACTGGCGGAGTGCTTGAGGAATCACCACGCTGCCGTCGGCCTGATGGAAGTTCTCCACGATGGCCGCCCATACGCGAGGCACGGCGAGTGCCGAACCGTTGAGCGTGTGCACCAGATGGGTGCCCTTCTCACCGGACCGTCGGTATCGGATGTCGGCGCGGCGACCCTGGTAATCACTGAACCACGACACCGACGAAACCTCGAGCCACGAGTCGCAACCCGGCGCGTAGACCTCGATGTCAAAACTTCGGTGATGGCTCTGGCCCATGTCGCCCGTACAGATCTCGATGATCCGGTACGGAAGACCAAGCCCGGAAATCAGGCGTTCGGCACGGTCTCGAAGTTCGATCAGCATCGTGGCGGCCTGGTCGGGCGTGGCAAGAGCCAGGATCTCGACCTTGTCGAATTCATGAGCCCGCAACATGCCCCGAGTATCACGACCTGCCGAACCGGCTTCACGGCGGAAACACGGCGAGTACGCCATCAGACGAAGCGGCAGCTGCGATTCGTCGAGGATCTCCCCCGAATAGAGCGATGTTAGTGGCGCTTCGGCCGTGGGGATGCACCACAGATCGTCGCGCTCGATCGCATAGGCGTCGTCGGCGAACTTGGGCAACTGACCAGTTGCGGTGAGTGTTGCCGTCGTCACCAACGACGGTGGGCGAATCTCTTCGTATGCATCGGCGTTCATGTCGAGTGCGTACTGGCACAGCGCACGAGAGAGCATGGCTCCGGCTTTGCGCGGCATGGTGAACATCGCCCCGCTCAACTTCACCGCTCGTTCGCTGTCGAGGATGCCGAGCCGGGCCGCGGTCTCCCAATGGGGAATCCGCTGATGATCGGCGAACGACGCCGGCATCTGCACAGGGCCTTTCACGACCGGATTGTCGTGGTCACTCGAACCGTCGGGGGCATCGGCATGAGGAATGTTCGGGATACGCAGAAGGATCTGGCGCAACTGCTCCTCGAGATCATCAGCCTGCGAGGCAAGGCTCTGCTCTTCGTCACCGAGCTCGCGGCTCTGACTCTGCAGGTCCTCGGCTGCCTTCGCGTTGCCGTCACGGCGGGCGGCGCCGACCTGCTTGGAGAGTTCGTTGACCTTGGCGCGGATCGCATCGCGTCGGGTTCCGAGATCACGCACTTCGACGTCGAGGGCAATCGCTTTGTCGAGTTGTTCGAGGAGATCCGGCTTTCCTCGACGAGCCAGACCCGAACGCACCGCGTCGGCATCCTGACGGAGAAGACGAACATCGATCACAGGTTGTAGAGGTTACCCGTCGAGCCAGCGACCGGTTCGGTGCATTGAGCCACCACTAGTGTTGACGAGGTGGATCCGGACTCCCCTCCCGACGCCCGATCAACCGGCGTCGACGCGATCCGCGCGAGTCGTATCGTCTCTCGTTCGATCGAGAACGTCGTGGAGGTCGAAAATCTCGTCGTTCGATACGGACGCGGTCAATCGACTCTGACCGCCGTGGACGGTGTCTCGTTCACGGCGCGGGCCGGTCTGGTCACGGCGGTTCTCGGTCCGAACGGTGCCGGCAAGACGAGCACGATCGAAGTCTGCGAAGGTCTCCGCACCCGGACGTCGGGCGCCGTACGCGTTCTCGGGCACGATCCGGCCCGCCGATCGGAGCGACGCGATCTCCTCCCACGCATGGGCGTGATGCTCCAAGAAGGTGGCGTGTACCCGTCGGCCCGTCCGATCGACGTCGTCCGCCAATTCTGTGGGCTGTACCGCCGTCGCGGCCACACGTCACCCGATCCCCGTGAACTCGTGGAACTCGTCGGCCTCACCGAACGTCAGCGCACACCGTGGCGCCGACTCTCAGGTGGCGAAAAGCAACGACTCTCATTGGCCCTGGCCCTTGTGTCACATCCCGATGTGGTGTTCCTCGACGAACCCACGAGCGGGGTGGACGTCAACGGACGCGACACGATCCGATCCATCATTCGCTCACTCACCGACCGTGGTTGCGGAGTCATCCTGGCCACTCACGAACTCGACGAAGCCGAGAAGGTCTCCGACCGGGTGGTGATCTTCGATCATGGACGCGTGTTGGTGGAGGGTTCACTCGACGATGTCCGCAAGGCCCGCCAAGCGGTTCGGCTACGCACCGTGCGACCCCTCGTTCTCCACGACATGCCGGCCAACATCGCCGACTGGTTGGTCGAAGTCGAGCCCGGGCACTACACGATCGAGGACGCTCCACAAGGACTCGTTGCCGCTCTCGCCGTGTGGCTGAGCGAACACGGCATCGACGTCATCGAGCTCCGTGCCGGTCTGGCCAGCCTCGAGGACGTCTTCAAGAAACTCACCGGAGAACGAACATGAGCGGGCCCTTCCGATCACAACTCGGGGCCGAACTCCGCATCCTCTCGCGCAACGGCGAGCAACTCCTTCTCACCGTCGTCATTCCCGTGCTGCTGCTCGTGTTCTTCGGGCTCACCGACGTTCTGCCGAGCAGTCTCGACGACCACATGGATTTCCTCACTCCGGGTGTCATCGCTCTCGCCATCATGAGTTCGGCCATGGTGAGCCTTGGTATCGCCACCGGCTTCGAGCGCGGTTACAAGGTTCTGAAACGTCTCGGAGTCACACCACTCGGCCGACCGCGCTGGCTGGCCGCCAAGATCGTCACCGTTCTCGTGGTGGAGATCATCCAAGTTGCACTGCTCGTTCCGATCGCCTTGCTCCTCGACTGGAGCGCCGACGATGCGCGTTGGCTGCCCGCCGCTGGTGCAGTGTTGCTCGGCACGGTGGCTTTCGGTGGGCTCGGACTTCTCATCGCCGGTCGCCTCCGGGCCGAGATCAATCTTGCGGCGCAGAACGGTCTGTACATCGTGCTGCTCCTCCTCGGTGGCATGGTGATCCCTTTCGAGAACCTGCCCGGACCGATGGAGTCGATCGCCAAGTACCTTCCATCGGGCGCACTGGCCGACGTGTTGCGCGACGCCCTGATCGGAACCGGAGCCGCGGTGCAGTCGTCGACATCCTGGATCGTGCTCGGCGCATGGGCGCTGGGCACACCTTTGCTCGCGGCATCGACTTTCCGCTGGGAGTGACTCAGCCGAGCGATCGGCTCGTCGACCACACGAACGCGGCCCGCTCAACCGGATCGGAAAAATCGACGAGCAACTTCTCCGACCGCACTTCGAAGGAGATCGGCACCTCGGGCACTGCGGCCAGGAGTTCCTTGATCGGCAGAGTGCCTTCACCGGGACACGTTCGCCCCTTCATCGCCTCCCAGGCGAGATCGGCCGGCGTGGTGGGAATCGTCGATGGCGCATCGGCGATCTGCACATAGGGGAACAAGTCTGATTCGTACGACAAGACGTCGTTCACCGAGCCACCTGATCGGGACAGATGCAGATTGTCCACCAATACTCCGGCGTTCGTGGCCCCCGATCGGCGCACGATGTCCACCGCGAGTCCGAGTGTGTTCACCGGAAAGATCGGCAGGAATTCACACACAACCGTGACCCCAGCTGGCCGCGCGTATTCGCACAATCGACCGAATCGCTCCACCGATGCCGACACATCAGAGAGTCGGGACGCGAACAAAACGAAAGGTGCACCGAGTTCCCCCGCCACATCGATCAGGGCCTCCCCGTTGTCCGCTCGACCATCGCTCGGAATGATCGGCTCCACGTCGAGGACGGACACACCGGTGTCGGTCATCCGCCGACTCACCTCGCGCGTCGTCTGCGACGTCCAGGTGGAGTGGTCGTACCAGACGCCGCAGGCGGGCCACCCGGCCGCCGCCGAGACCTCCACCATCGCCACCGGACCGATGTCGGTCATCACACCGGCGGCGAGTGAGAGGGTTCGCATACGCCTAGTGGCGCTCGGATTCGCGGATCGGTTCGGATTCCTCGAAGGCCTTCTCGACGTCGGCCATGGTCAGAGGTTGGCGAACGTACGCACCTTCGTTCTCGGCGCGGAAAGTCCGAACGAACTTGTTGATGAACATCACGATGATGATCGACCACAGGAAGACCGCGCCTCCGATCTTCATGATGGCGCCAGCGATCTGCTGATCATCGGTGACCGAGATTCCCCACACGCGCCACGGGATGTTGTAGTGCTTGTACACGACACCTTCGGCGAAGGTCAGCCAACCGGCCGGAACCGTGGCCACCACACTGTTCATGAACAGGTAGATCATCTGGCCCATGTAGCCGATGTGCATTTCCTTGAACGGCCCGCATACGGGCAACCACATGAGGATCGCGCTGGTCACGAGGAAAACGTGGACGGCGTAATGAAGTGGGCCATTGGAGACCGAGGCATTGACCACTCCAGGGACGTGACTGACCATCACCGCAACATTGAAGAAGAACGCCGCCCGCACCGGATGAGCCATGAACTTCACGAATCGGTAGAGACCGCCATCACCTATGAGCGTCCGTGCGAACCACTCCGGTGTGGCGAGCACCACCAAAGGGGGCATGAAGTAGGTCAACGACATGTGCTGGAACATGTGCACCGAATAGAGGTACTCCTCGGCGATGTCGTGAACCGGCCAATCGGATGCGAACCACAGCACGGCGATCCCGGCCACGAAGGCCAGTTTCTGACGACCGGTCACCACCACCCCATGGGGCCCAACGGCTCGTGGTCCCAGAACTCGCACCATGTAAACGTACGAGACCACCAAGAAGGCGACGAGAAGCCAGACCTCGATATGCGCCTGGAAACGCCAGGGTTCGGCCGCGGTGGCCGCCAGCATGCTCAGCCCTTCTGCAGGAAGAACTTGAAGGTCGCCAGCGCTCCGCAATACACCGCTATCGCCAACAGCAGGCCCGTGTAGAACAAGTAGCTGAACAACTTGTTGTCGAACTTCAGGTGCATGAAGTACGAGACGACGATCACGAACTTCACCGCCATCAGGACGAAGAGAGTCGGCATGAAGAGCGGGCCGAAGTCGACGTAGTAGGTCGAGACCTCGATGGCGGTCAGGGCCGCCAGGATGAGCGCGATGACGACGTACTGCTTGTCCGATGCACCATGGGACTCACCATGGGAGTGATCGGAGTGGGTTGCGTGTTCGGTTGCGGTGCTCATGTTCAGTCCTTGACGTCAGGCGGGGATCAGATAGACGAGCGTGAAGATCACGATCCACACGATGTCGACGAAGTGCCAGTACAGGCCGATGAGTTCAACGGTCTCGGCCTTGCTACCGGGGATCCGATTACGGCGGACCATGCCGACCAGGGCCATGAGCATGATGATTCCCACCGTCACGTGGACACCGTGGAAACCGGTGAGCGTGTAGAAGCTCGAGCCGAAGAGACTCGTCGTGAAGCCCAGACCCTCTCGGTAGAACGCCGTGAATTCGTACACCTGGCCGCCCACGAAGGTCGCGCCAAGGAGCGCAGTGACCGTCAACCACAGGTTCGTGTTGCGATCGTCCTGACGGTTGGCCGCCGAGACGGCGAGCACCATGGTGAGCGAACTCATCAGAAGCACGAACGAGCTCACCGAGGTGAACGGGATGTCGTAGATCTGATCGGGCTGTGGCCCGGTCGAGACTCGACCCTTGTAGAGCATGTAGGTGGAGATCAGACCGCCGAAGAGCAGGCATTCGGATCCGAGGAAGATCCACATGCCCAACTTATTGTTGGACAAGCCAGTGGTCGTGTGATGCGCGCCGTGATCGGCGCCGTGGGCCAGAGCGGTATCAGCCAAGGGGAGCCAGCTCCTTCGTGTGACCGCCACCTTCACCAGGTGCCGGCGGATCGAAATCGTCATCGGGGGCCGTGGACGGCTCCATCGCCCAACCGAACATGTTCAGCAGCAGGAAGGCCGCT
>JBEGQB010000064.1:0-8353 GCA_041181165.1 Actinomycetota bacterium | reverse complement strand
AATCGAAGCGATCCGCCACTTGCCATCGATCCTCACCATGCTGTACCCGTCGAAGGCTGCGACCGGCTGTTGATCGCGGTACTTGATGAAGAACTTCTGATCAACGAATGCGGCGTCACCCACAATCGTGACCGTTCTCTCACCCGGCAGTTCCTCGTAACCCTCTTCGGACAGCCCATCGCGCATCTGGTGCATCACATAGTCATCGAGATCCATCACGGTGATCGCCGGATCATCGGGGAAGACTCGAAGCGCAAGAACGCAAGGGTTCGTGAACGGTTCTCGGAACTCCTTCCACGCAGGTTCACCTCCGGCGGCAAAGGAGATCAGTTCATCGGCCAATCGATCCCACGAGTTACCCGATTTCCTCTTGAAGGGGCTCCTTCGCAAGCCCGAGGATCTGAAGCAGGTCAAGCAGCGATCCGAGGAACTCCAGCGGTCGATACGTAACGACCTGCTCGACTCCTAGAGTCGACCCCGTGACTGAACGCGATCCCAAACGAGAGTCGTTGTTCCCGGCGATCGAGAAGAAATACGGCCAGCCGGTGGCTCATTGGCTTCGCAAGATCAAAGCAGTACCCGGCGGCAAGTACGCCGATCAGATGGCCCTGCTCATCGACGACCACGGCATGAGTCGGAATCACGCCAATGCGATCGTGATGTACGCACGGGGCTCCGCCACCACCCGACGGTTCAACGACGCGGAGGCATATTTCGCTCATCTCGGCCACGACCAATCCGAAACCATGAGGTCGATCTTCGCGACCTTGATGAAGGCCTTCCCAGAGCTGGAACTCGTGATCGCCTGGAACCAACCGATGCTCAAGTATGGGAAGAAGTACGTCTTCGGAGCCTCAGCAGCGAAGAACCACCTGCTGCTGGCCCCCACCGACGCCTCCGTCCTCGATTCGCTCACACCACGGCTCGCCGGCTTTGTCGTCAACAAGAAGACCGTGCAGGTGCCCACCAACTGGAAGGCTGACAAGGCCCTCCTTCGCGACATGGTTGCCCCGCAGATCGAGTGAGCCCCCTCGCTAGCCTTTCCTCTGGGCGTCCGTAGCTCAATGGATAGAGCATCTGACTTCGGATCAGAGGGTTGGGGGTTCGAGTCCCTCCGGGCGCGCGAGGCTTCCTAGAATTCGAACACCCAACGGGTGCAGTTGTGCCAACAGGGAGAAGCGAAGATTTCGTACTCCACGACACCCAGGAGTCCATCGGTGAATCAGCCAGCCAATCCAGATCCCTCCACGAGGGAGCGGCTCATCCAGGCGACACTTGCCATCCTCGATGAGCACGGCGCCGAGAAGGTCAAGGTCACCGAAGTTGCCTCCCATGCGGACACCACCACTGGCTCGCTGTATTGGTTCTTCAAGAACCGGCAGCACCTCATCAATACCGCGCTTGCCGAGCGTTACGTGGCTCACATGCGATCCGTGGTCGATGGCATCGCTGCCGTGGCCGAATCAGTCGATCAACCAATCTCGGTTCTCGCCTCCACGACTTTCGACCTGACTGAACCAGCGCGGGTCGCGGCACGTCGACAGCAAATTCGAGTTCTTGCCGACGCTCTCGACGACCCGGATCTTGCAAGAGAAATTGCACCAGTTCAGAAAGATTTCCTCCAAGCGGCCACGCTGCTCATTGAAAAGGCCCAAGCGGCGGGTCAGGTCAGCAAAGAGTTCGACGCCTACTCGCTTGCACTTTTCTCGCAGTCGGTCACCATTGGTCTTGCCGTGGCCGACCTCTCACCGGATCTGATGCCAGACACCACGAAATGGTGGCAGCTCACCAAGAGATTTCTCGAGGGTCTTCAAACCTGACGATCGTCGCGACCATCGGCTCGTCGCTGATGATCCATTACGACATCCGTCGCTCGAGATACGGCGAGAAGTGGCGCCGGTATCGCTGCTGCAGGTCAGGGCGGCGCCAGTCGTCGCCGGTCACCTCGCCCCGACATCGTTGCGATCCACATTCACATCGGAACAGAACTTCCGGGTAGCCGTCGCACATCGCGTAGTCGAATGTCAGTTCTTCACCGACCCGGACATCGCGTAGGGCAACCACAACGATCTGCCCGGCCAAGCCGCAGGTGGGATCGCACGAGTGGTTCACCATGTCCCCGGGTTCTGGTTCGTCACCTGACATCAGATACAGATCGTCTTCGATCTGTATCGACCGCGCCTGCCGATCAGCAGAGGCTCGTACCAATTGCTGTCGATCGACCACCCAACCACCAAAGGCAGCCACCACTTCTCCCGCCGAAATCGGCTCGATGGCGAATGAGCCGTGACCACGGCGCGATCCGACCAATCGAACTTCGGCCTTGGGCGTCAACCAGTTGCAGTGCAATCAGCCCGACCTCGTTGCAATCAGGACATGAAGGCTTCGAGGGGAATGTCGCAGTTCGACAACACGTCGAAGATGTTCGACATCGCTGCTGTGGGATCCACCTCTTCGTTGCCCGTCAAACCAGCGGCGAACAGATCCTTGAATCCGTCGTCCTTGGTGAATTGATCGGCCATGCAATTTGCCTGCTCTTCGGTCATGGCTCCCCCGCCTTGCTCCATGAACGCGTCGGCCAGCACCTTGTTGAAGTCGAAGCACTCTCCTTCGAAGAGCAGGTCGAGGAACTTCGACGCTTGCTCATCGGTGAATGTTTCGATCGAATCCAGAGTTGCTCCACCCTCGATGTCAGCTGGCGACACCCCAGCCTTCTCGAATCCGTCGACGCCGATGACGTCAACAACGCCTTCGGCCAGGCAGCGCACTTGGCTCTCCTCGAGCGGCAGGGTTTCGTCCTGTTCGAAGGAGGCCATCAAAGCCTCCACATACGGTTCCTCGGCCGAGCTCGTCCCACCACCGGATCCGCCATCACCACCGCCGCCACACGCCGCCAGAACCAGTGCGCCAACGGCCAACCCCGAGAACCCCTGCTTGATCCGACTCATGTCCCCTCCGTTCGTCGGCGAAACCCTATTACAGATGGACCATCGTGAAGAGAAGGAACCAAATATCGATGGAAGATGACGAAGGTCCCCGCCTTCGCCACCTGTGATCTACCTACCCTTCCCACGATGCTCACGAGCAAACCGGCTATTTCGGTTCATGGCCTCACCAAGTACTACGGGTCGAGGCTCGGCGTCGAAGATGTTTCGTTCGACGTCCACCCCGGTCAGGTGATGGGGTTTCTCGGACCCAATGGATCGGGCAAGACCACGGTGATGCGGCTTCTCGTCGGACTCCTTCGGATCACACGAGGTGAAGCCCGCCTGCTCGGTGAGGACGTCTCCGATCCGAAGGGAAAGGTTCGTCGCCGCGTTGGGTACCTGCCCGGAACCCTCTCGCTGTACGAGAACCTGACGGTCGAGCAGTATCTCTCTCTCCTTGCTGATCTCCGGGGTTCCGATTGCATCACCGATGCTCTATCGATGTGTGACCGTCTGCAGCTGTCGGCAACTTCACCAATCAAGGGACTGTCCAAGGGGAACAAACAAAAGGTCGGGGTCGTACAAGCCTTCATGCATTCGCCCTCGGTACTCATCCTCGATGAACCGACTGCCGGACTCGATCCGATCGTCCAACGAGAATTCGAAGAGATCGTGCGAGAACGACGCCAGAGCGGCGCCGCGATCCTTCTCTCCTCCCATGTGCTCAGCGAAGTGGAGCAACTCGCCTCCGATGTCGTCATCCTCGATCACGGTCGCCTCGTCGTACAGGACCGGATAGAAGTGCTCAAGTCACGTATCGAGCGACGAATCAGATTCGATTTCCCTTTCGTCCCCGCAACCGAAGCCTTCGCTGGCTGCCCCGGGGTCGTACACGTGGAACACGCCGATCGCTCCATTACCTGCACGATCGTCGGATCGGAGAACCGCGTACTCGAACGCGCGTCCCATGTCGGAGTCGAGTCGGTCCGGACCTTCGAACCTTCCCTCGATGAGATCTTCCTGACGGCTACATCGGGTGAACCTCATGATTGACCGGCTACTACTCAAGTCCTTGCGGGATCGTCGTCGAGGTCTGATCGGTTGGATCACCGGAATCGTCGGGCTCGTCATCGTCCAGATGGCCGTGTATCCGACGGTCCGCGATTCGGCTTCCGACTGGGGCCAAGCCACCGAGTCCTTCCCCGAGGTCATGAAGGACATGTTTCGCATCACCGACTACACATCGGAGACCGGATACCTCACGACCGAACTTCTCTCTTTCATGGTTCCGTTCATCTTCATGGGTCTCGGAGCGAGTTGGGGATCCCGACTCGTTGCCGAAGACGAAGAAGCCCGAACAGCCGACATCCTCTTCGCACTTCCTTTGTCGAGGACCTCAATCCTCCTCACGCGCGCAGCCACCGGCATCCTGGCTCTCCTCGTATCTGCTCTCACCTTCGTCGTGTCACTCGTGATCGGTGCCCGGATCCTGGACATGTCGATCCCCAATGGGCATTTCGCCAACGCTGGTCTGATGGTTTTCGAAGTCGGTCTGGTGGCGTTCGGGGTGGCGATGGCAATCTCGACCATCACGGGCCACCGCGGAGTTGGCATCGGAGTCTCGATGGGATTCACCATTGCGCTCTTCATCATCTATTCCCTCGCGCCACTCGTCGATCTCTTCAATGCTGTGGGTGCTTGGAACCCCATGCAATGGACGCTCGGGTCGGATCCACTCGTCGAGGGGCTGCACATCGACACACTCGTGTACGTGATGCTCTGGCTCGCAGTGTGCACGGTCGCTTCCATGAAGAGACTCGACCGGCGCGACATCGCCGGTTGAGCACGACGGGGTCGGACGGTACTAACTTGTCGCCATGGCTGGGCCTGAGGACCGCTGGACCTTTCTGAGCAACCACGCGCATGTCTTGGTGTGCTTGGCCGAAGACCCCAATGCTCTCGTTCGCGAAGTAGCTCTACGGGTCGGGATCACCGAGCGACGAGTCAACGGCATCATCGGCGAACTCGAAGCGGCCGGCATCATTCGGATTCGCAAGGTCGGCCGGCGGAACTCCTACTCCGTGAATCGCCGTGCTCGCCTCCGACACCCTCTCGAATCACACAAAACGGTCGACGATCTCCTCAACGCAGTTTCCTGACATACGGCTCCGCCGCATGTCACATCTGCAATTTGTTTCCTGTAATCAGTAGCCTTTATGCTAGACGGGATGTCGTTCGGCGAACTCATCCAGGACAACCTCACTTCTCCCGCGGTTCTGGCTTTTGCGCTGGGCTTTTTCGCCGTTCGCGTCCACGGCAATCTGCGTCTGCCCGAGCAGATCGCGACCTTCCTCTCCACCTATCTCCTCCTTGCCATCGGCATCAAAGGAGGTTTGCGTCTGCGCGATGCGGCCCTGGCCGACATGTGGGCACCGGTTCTCGCCACCCTTGCACTCGGCGTGATCACCCCGCTCGTCACTTTTTTCGTGGCACGACGGTTGCTCGACTTCACCACCACCAATGCCGCGTCACTCGCTGCCCACTTCGGATCCGTCTCGGCCGTGACCTTCACGGCGGCGGAGAACTTTGCTCGGTCCGCTGGCACCCTCGATGAAGGGTTTCTCCCGGCATTGATGGCCATCCTCGAAGTGCCTGGAATCGTCATCGCACTTCTGCTCGCCAGCCGCCAATCGAAGGAATCGAATCTGAAGAGCGCGATCCACGAAGTCCTCACCGGCAAGAGCATCTTGCTCCTCGTCGGCGGACTCGTGATCGGCTCACTCGGTGCCGAGTCGGCGGTGGCCAAGGTCGAACCGTTCTTCATCGATCTCTTCCCCGGATTCCTCTGCCTGTTCCTTCTCGATCTCGGAACACTGGCTGCTGAACGCTTCTCGGAAGTACGTCGGGCGGGTGTGCGTCTCCTCATCACGGCCATTGGTTTGCCGGTGATATTCGGAATCATCGGTGTCGTACTGGGAACCCTCACCGGACTCTCCGCCGGCGGAGCGATGGTCCTGGGAATCATGGCGGCCAGCGCGAGTTACATCGCGGCACCGGCTGCTGTTCGGGTGGCGCTACCCGATGCCGATCTCGGTCTCAGTCTGGGTGTCGCCATCGGCGTGACCTTCCCCTTCAACCTCATCGTTGGTATTCCTCTGCTCAGCGAGATCTCCGAACTCATCGCCTGAGCGATCGCCCCGAGTTGCACGATGGACGACTTGGGAAAATTTGCGCATGCACATGCGTACACACACGAGGGAAAACCCCGATAGCAAAATCGTCCGCTACTGGATCGAGATCGTCGAACTGATCGACGATCGGCCATCTGGTCGATTGCGCCGACGACATCGGGCCCTGCCCAATCTCCACGTGGCGATCACCACGGTCGAACCCGGCCCCGCCCTCGACCGACGTTGGGCTCGCCGCCGCAAGAAGTCACCCGGCCTGTATGGCCCGGTCCGCTACGACCTCATGGACACGAGGGTCTTCACCTCGAAGACACTGGCCGCGAAACGTCGGGCACGAGTTTGCCGATCGCTCATGAACCGAGGCTTCACCGTCAACGGTGATCTCACACAGTGGAACATCTACGTGATCGAACTCGACCACAGCCATCTTCCCGACTGCCCCGGCTGGTTCTATGTCGGAATGAGCTCGAAGCCCGCGTCCCAGCGGGTGTACGAACACATGACGGGTGCCCGCAACAAGCGCGGTCCGCTCTACAGCCGGAACGCCTACCAGTACTTCGTTCGTTGGCGACCCGACATCGGCCGACCGCACTCCCACTTCTCTCGTGAGGCCGCCCTCCAGGCCGAGGCCAGGCTTCGTATCGTCCTCGAAGACCGCGGGTACCGCGTCTCTGGGGGAACCGAGCGGTACGAGGAACTGAGGGCCCGTCGAGCGGCCTGGAAAAAGTCCACGTCAGAGGCCTAAATCGAATAATTCGTTTGCGGAAGGTCGCTCGGCATGGTTTCCTTGGCTCCGCTTATGTCACCGACCACCACCTCCCTGACGATGTCGACCGGCTTGTCCGGTCTTTCGTCGCGCCGTGGGACGTCGTGGCATCACGGCTCCGTGGCGATGGCAGCGATGTATTGCAATAACGCCGCCGCCCAGGCCGCCGTGTTTGCAGTGAAGCCCGGCTTCGCTGCCACCACCAAGCGCCCGCCCCAGCGGCTCGGGGAGCTCCTCACGTAGGTCACACACCACGTCGAGATCAGCCACCGAGGCCGCTGGGATCAGAACCCAGCGGCCTTTTTGTTTGTCCCGAAACCGCCACCAATCACCCCGAGCCCATCACCACCGACCAACCAGACCACACCGAAGGAGACACAGCAATGACCACCATCGAGATCACTCCGAACATCGTGCAAGTCGCCACCGCCCGTTGCGGTGACGGCCACGGCACACTCACGCCGCTCTTCTTCAGCGACGACATCGTCGACATCGCGCGCGCCAAGGCGATCTGTCAACGATGTCAACTCCGAGATGATTGCCTGAGCGGCGCACTCGAACGTCTCGAACCGTGGGGCGTATGGGGCGGCCAACTGATCGAGAACGGTCGGGTGGTCCTCGACAAGAAGCCACGTGGCCGCCCGGCGGTACTCCCACGTCCGACGCTCGTCATCGACGAAGACCGCACGATCCGTGCGATCAGCAACGTTGATGAGAAGTCCGAGTACGAGGTCGCCATTCGAGTGGCCTGACGCACTCTCTTCGCTGGTTGCGGGTGACGCTCAGACGAGCCCGCAACTGTTCCCGGGAGACGCCCGCGGCACTCCGAGTCTCGATCCCCCCACGAGACTCGGGGTGCCGCTGGGCCCCCAACCAACCGCTGCTTTCGTGGTGCTGACGACCCTCCCTCGCCACGAACCCGTCACTAGCCTGACGATGTGGTCGATCGGAATCCCTTCGCCCGACGCCAGATCCGAACGGTCCTGCTTCTTGGCGCGGCGGCGGTGATCGCCGTGGTCGGCATTTCGATCAGCCGAATCAGCTCGGAGAAGTCTGACGATGTCGAGACGGTGGTTCTCGACGAACCCGGTGAATACCAAGAGCCGGGAATCGGCACCAACCGCGACCTGACCGGCGAAACATTGTCGGCCGCATCGCTCGACACCCTCGATGGCGATCGCATCGAGGCTTCGAAGTGGCTCGACATGGGTAAACCACTTCTCGTGAACATCTGGTTCTCCACCTGCCAGCCGTGCAAGCGAGAGATGCCGGCGTTGCAAGACGCATTCGAGCGATACGGCGATCGCATCGCATTCATCGGCGTGAACCCGCACGATTCCGTCAGACGATTGAGTGACTTCACCGACGAGTTCGGAATCACGTACCCGCAGTACCGCGACACGAATTCCGAATTCGTGGTCGCCAGTGGCGTGGCCACCTTTCCCACCACACTCGTCATCGGCTCCGACGGG
>JBEGQB010000063.1:0-8599 GCA_041181165.1 Actinomycetota bacterium | reverse complement strand
GCCGAGGTTCTTGAACTTCACCCCCGACGCCAGTAGTCGATGCGTGCCGATCACGCAGTCGACTTCGCCGTTCTCGAGTCCGGCCACGACCTTGTTGGCCTCGCCTTGGGTCAAGAAGCGTGAAAGCGTCTCGACTCGGACCGGGTAACCAGCGAAGCGTTCGGCGAAGGTGTTGCCGTGTTGTGAAGCGAGAAGTGTGGTGGGGACGAGAACGGCGACTTGCTTGCCGTCCTGGATCGCCTTGAATGCGGCTCGAACCGCAACTTCGGTCTTGCCGAAACCGACGTCTCCGCAAACGAGGCGGTCCATCGGGTACTCGCGTTCCATGTCGGACTTCACGTCTTCGATGGCTTTGCGCTGATCGGGTGTTTCCACGAAGGGGAAGGCATCCTCCATGGCGTGCTGCCATGGGGTGTCGGACGAGAAGGCGTGTCCCTGCGCTGTGACTCGTTTCTGATAGAGCACGACGAGTTCCTGGGCGATCTCACGGACCGCGCTCTTGACGCGCGACTTCGACTTGGCGAAGTCGGCTCCGCCCAGGCGATGCAGAACCGGGGTCTCGCCGCCGACGTACTGGCGGATCGTGTCGATCTGATCCGATGGCACGTACAGCCGGTCGCCACCCTTGTACGCAAGGAGCAAGTAGTCGCGCTCGACTCCTCCGATCGACCGCTTGACCATGCCCTCGTACTTGCCGACGCCGTGCACGTAGTGCACGACGTAGTTGCCGGGTTGGAGATCTTCGAAGATCGTCGTGCTTCCGCGTGCCTTCTTGCGTGGTTGGCGATGAGCGCGACGACGACCGGTGATGTCGGCTTCGGTGATCACCGCGAGGCGCGCCGAAGGGATGGTGAAGCTTCGGTGGAGCGGGGCGACGACGATCACCCCGCCCTGCCCAGACAAGTCGGGCGCATCCGGACTCGCCTCGTTGGTGGCTCCCACGACGGCAAAGGCCAAGCCGACGTCGGACAGGAGAGTGGCCAGACGATCGGCCGAGCCGACACCGTCGGCCGCGATCACCACGCGAAATCGGTCGGCGAGCAGTTGTCGAAGGCGTTCGGTGAAGCCATCACCGATTCCGGCGAGCGTTCCCCATCCGCTGGCCTCCACCAGTGCCACGTCGGGTCCATCGGCGACCGGGATGAGGCTCCATGAACCCCGGCGCTCGCCGAGAAGGTGGTCAGGAGTCGCGTGGAGTCGCGGGAAAGCGCGACCAGGTTCGCGGGCCCAGGTCGATGCGAGCGCCTTGGCGAGGTCGTCCTCTTCGGCAAGGAGATCCTCGGCGCGGTCGCGCAGTCGCCGTGGCTCGAGAAGGATCATCTTGGCGTCCTTGGGCAGGACGTCGGTGAGAAGTTTCTGCGACTCGGTGAGCCAGGGGAGCCAACTCTCCATGCCGTCGAACAATGAACCTTCGGCGAGGCGCTCCCACTGCTCGCGTCCCCACGGTTCGCTGGCCACGAGTCCGGCCGCTCGACTCCGGACGGAATCGTCGAGGATCAGTTCACGGGCCGGGAAGATCAGAACTTCATCGACATCGTTGTCGCTGCGCTGGTCGTGAACGGAGAACGTCGTCAGGCGATCGACCTCGTCACCCCAGAGATCGATGCGGACCGGCGTATCACTCGTCGAGGGAAAGACGTCGACGATGGCACCGCGTTGCGCGACCTCGCCGCGATGTTCGACGAGATCCTCACGTCGGTATCCGCACTCGACGAGTCGACGAACGAGTGACGTCGGGTCGACCACTGCGCCTTTGGTGATGGTGATCGGCTCGATCTCGGTGGTGTTGGGCCCGAGTTGTTGAAGTAGCGCACGCATGCTGGCCACGATCACCTGTGGCACGCGGTCCGGCTGGCGCAAACGCCACAGGACTTCGAGTCGTCGCCCCATCGTCTCGACACTCGGGCTGACGCGTTCGAAGGGGAGTGTTTCCCAGGCCGGAAAGTGGGCAACGGTCCCGGCCGGCAAGAGCGTGCGAAGGTCGTCGACGATCTGGCCGGCCATCGTGCCGGTCGGACACGCCACCACGAGTGGGCGTCGTCCTGAAATCTGCGACAGAGCGGCCAGACAGATCGCTCGGCCAGTTTCGGGAACGGCCACCACGCCGTCGGCCGAACCGAGGAGCGACATGAGCGAACGATCGTCGCGCAATCGACTCGGCAGTGACGCGAGTGCACCGTCGGTGGACGTCGGGGCAACCCCGAGCCCGTCGGTATCCGAGAGAGTGGTTTGCTCCGGCGCCATCGATTCGTTCACCGGGAGTTGAACGAATTCATGGCTGCGTCCACTCCGTTGGCCAGGATCGATTCCACGGCGTCGGCGGCGAGTTGCACGGCGACATCGAGGATCTTGCGTTCCTCGGCCGGCACGCGTGACAGAACGTGGTTGGCCCCTTGTTCCTTGTTCGACGGCTTCCCGACTCCGATGCGAACGCGGATGTAATCCTGCGTTCCGGTCGTTGCCGTGATGCTGCGCAAGCCGTTGTGTCCACCGAGACCGCCACCAACCTTCACGCGCACGGTTCCCGGCGGGAGGTCGAGTTCGTCGTGGATCACGATCAGCCCGGCGACACCATCGAATCCGTGTCGGCGGATCAACTTGGCGACGGCTTTTCCACTCTCGTTCATGAAAGTCGTCGGGAAGGCGAGGATGACGCGCTTGGTTCCGATGCGAACGTCGCCGACGAGGGCGGAGTCGCGACCAGCGGCCAGGTTCGTGTGATGGCGTTCGGCGAGCAACGCCACGACTTCCTCGCCGACGTTGTGTCGGGTGCGCTCGTATTGGCGTCCGGGATTACCGAGTCCGACGATCAGCGCGTCGAAAGTGGAAGGGTGTTTGCGATCCTCGGAGGAGCGACGTTTGCCGGCTCCTTTGGCGGACTGTTCCGAGCGGCCGAACAGGCCCATTCGGATCAGGCTTCAGGCTTCGGAGCTGCCTCGCCCGCCGGTGCGGCTTCGGTGGCGGCGGCCGGGGCCGGTGCCTCGACGCGTGAACCGGCGATGGCGGTCACGATCGCCAGATCCGGATCGCCGAGAGCGCGGCATCCGGCCGGGAGCGTGATCTGCGAGAGGCGGATGACATCGCCGACATGCATGCTCGAGATGTCGACGCTGATTTCACTCGGCATGTTGGCCGGAGTGGTCGCGATGTCGATGGTGTCCTCGGACGGGTCGACGAGACCGCCCTCGGCCAACACGGCCTTGGCTTCGCCGACGAGACGAACCGGAACGGCGATCGTGAGTTCTTCGCTCATGTCGATGCGCAGGAAGTCGACGTGCGCGACGGTGCGACGGACCGGGTGACGCTGGAGGTCCTTGACGACGGCCGGGTAGGAATTGCCGTCGACCTCGATGGTGAGAATCGTGTTGATACCCGCCGGACCGGAAAGGGCAAGACGGAGATCGCGGCGGTCGACCGAAACCGACACCGCTTCCATGCCGAGGCCGTACAACACGGCGGGGATCTTCTCCTCGCGACGCAGACGACGCGCGGCGCCCGAACCTTCGGCGCGACCCGACTTGACGATCAGAGTGGTGGACATTTCAGCGGCCTTTCGACCCGGGTCGCCCGACCCGGCGTTTCACAAACAGGGGTCAATACTACGGGTCGGGTCGGGGTCTTCGCACCCGCCGAACCCGGGATCTCCGAGGGCTTTTGGGAGTCGCTGGCTCAGGCCTGGTTCTCGCCGCCGAAGATCTCCGACACCGATGTGTCGTCGAAGACGGCCGACAGGGCGTCAGCGATGATCGGAGCGATGGAGATGACCTCGACTTTCGGGATCAACTTCTCCGGGGCCAGTGGCAGGGTGTTGGTGAGGACCACTCGGTCGATCCGGGAAGCCGACAGGCGCTCGATGGCCGGACCCGAGAGCACACCGTGGGTCGCCATGGCCCAGACCTCGGTGGCTCCCTTGTCGAGCAGGAGGTGGGCGGCCGAGACGATGGTGCCGCCGGTGTCGATCATGTCGTCGGTCAGGATGCACAGACGACCTTCGACTTCACCGATGACGTCGAGCGCCTGAGCGGTGTTGGTCGTGCCCTTCGGACGACGCTTGTAGACGAAGGCGAGGTCGGCACTCAAGTGCTGCTGCATGCGCTCGGCGACTTTGATTCGACCCGCATCAGGGGAGACGATCACCGGATCCTTGGCGTTCTTTCGGATGTAGTCCTCGATCACCGGCATCGCGGTGAGGTGGTCGACCGGTCCGTCGAAGAACCCCTGGATCTGACCGCTGTGAAGATCGATCGAGACCATCCGCTTCGCTCCGGCGGCCTTGAAGAGATCGGCGATCAAGCGCGCGGTGATCGGCTCGCGCCCTTCGGCCTTGCGGTCCTGGCGGGCGTATCCGTAGAACGGGCACACCGCGGTGATGCGCTTGGCTGACGCTCGTTGCGCGGCGTCGATCATGATCAGTTGTTCCATGATCGAGTCGTTGATGCTGCGACCGTCGCAACCGAAGTGCGTTTGCATGATGAAGACGTCGCAGCCGCGGACGCTCTCGCCGAAGCGGGGTCGGACCTCTCCATTGGCGAATTCGACGAGGTTCGGATCGCCGAGCGCGATCCCGAGGTGATCGGCGACTTCCTGGGCGAGGGCCATGTGCGTTCGGCCGGAATACAAGGCCATCCGCTTGGTCGTCAGCTTGTCCATTCCCCCGAGACCCCTCCGTCGACGTCGTCGAAACGCGAACACCGTATGGGGTCAACCGTAACGCGATCAGGAGGTCGAACTGTAAAAGGGACCGGTCCGGTGCCCGTCGGCCACTCGTGAGCCAGCCTCGAGATGTGCGAACGGGCCGACATGGGCTCCGGCCCCGATTTCGGAGTCTCGAGCCACCGTGTTCTCGACCACGGCGCCGTTGCCGACGACGCAGTCCACGAGTCGAGTGTGCGGACCGATCTCACACCCGGATCCGATGATCGTGCGACCTTGAATGATGGTCCCGGGGAAGAGGGTCACGTCCCGACCGATGTCGACGTCCATGTCGACGAAGGTCTGCCGTGGATCGAGCATGGTGACACCGTTCAACAGCCAGTGCCTGTTGGTGCGGGCGCGGAGTTCTCGCTCGGCCAGAGCGAGCTGCCAGCGATCGTTCACACCCTGTGTCTCGGCGGCGTCGGCCGTCACCGCCCCGATCTGGTGGCCCATTCCGGCGAGAACGGCGATCACATCGGTGAGGTAGTACTCGGACTGGGAGTTGTTCGGCGACAGCCGACGCAGGGCGGGACCGAGGAGGTCTCGACGGAACGCATAGATGCCGGTGTTGAACTCGGTGATTCGCTTCTCGTCGTCGGTCGCGTCGCGTTGCTCGACGATTCGCTGCACACGACCGCTCTTCGACCGGATGATCCGGCCGTAACCGGTGGCATCAGCCATGTTCGATACCAGAACCGTCGCCCCGAGCGCGTTCGACTCGTGGTACGAAACCAGATCGTCGATCGTCTCCTTGCGCAACAGTGGGGTGTCGCCGGTGAGAACCAGCACGGTCGAGGTGTCGTCGAGGTCGGCTGATCCGGGAAGGTGCGAGCCGCTCGTGGAGGAGTCGAGCGCATCGAGGCCCACGAGCGTCGCGTCACCGGTGCCGCGTTGAACGGACTGCTCGGCGAAGGCGACATTGACCCACGCCGGCGAGTCGCTCTGCACGCGCTTGGTGACGCGCTCGGCACCGTGACCCACCACGACGATGGTGCAAGCGGGCTCCACTGCTTCGAGTGAATGAAGAACGTGCATCACCATCGGACGCCCGCAGATGAGGTGCAGTGGCTTGGGGCGATCCGAGCGCATGCGGGTTCCCTCGCCAGCAGCGAGGACGATGGCGTAGACCGGCATGAGAAGGTCATACCACGCACGGCTCACCCGGAGAGATCACGGAGACATCGGGGGCGGCTCGTCGAGCGACGCTGAGACGGGCATGACCAGCCGGCCTCTCGAGATCTTGGCTCCGGGGAGAGGGATCGAACCCCTATTCGCGGAATCAAAATCCGCTGTCCTACCGATTGAACGACCCCGGATCGAACCGCCCCAAGATTATCGGCGAGCCCGACCACCCAGGATCGTCGGTCATGGTCCGGGTTTCACGGCTGGGATCGCGGCCCCGTTGGAGGGTGATGGCGATGGTCGCTAGCGTGGCGAAGTCAGTCGACCGAGAGGTACCCATGGGTTCGTTGATCAAGAAGCGACGCAAGCGGATGCGCAAGAAGAAGCACAAGAAGATGCTTCGCCGCACGCGTCACCAACGTCGCAAGTAATTTCGGTCGCGACAGTCGTCGTTTCCTGAGCGATCTTCGTCGCGCACGCAACGTTGGCCGGTCACACGTGACGGGCGACGATCACGTGAGCTTTTGAGATGCCCTCGAGTTCGTCGAGGCGATTTCTTCCCGTTTCGTGTTGCTGACCTTCGTGCCAAGCGGTGCGAAGAATTTGCTCGTGGTCGCCGTTCACGAACCACGTGGCCCCGCTTCCGGCGAGCACGGGTCGAACTCCTGTCGCCCGGTGGATCGCTTCCCGCCAGTCTGCGAGCCGCGGCTCGACGACCAAAGCGGCCGGTTCGAGGTCGTTGGGTCCATCCGATCGGGGTCCACCGAGTTCGTCCCAGGCGCGGTACACCGCCGGCGTGCTCACCGAGAACGGTGGCACGATGAGGGTCACGACACCGGGTCGTTGCTCGATGGGCTCGATGATCTCGCCGATTCCCCTGACTCGTGCCCGACCTCCCGCCAGACAGAACGGCACATCGGCGCCGAGATGCGTTGCCACGGTCTTTCGATCGATGTCGACCCCGGCCCAACGCAGTACCGCGGCCGCGTCGGCTGATCCGCCCCCCAATCCACCGCCGTGCGGGATGTTCTTTTCGAGAACCACCGATGCCGAACGACCGACGAATCGCAGTGCGCGCGTCACGAGGTTCCGATCGTCGGCCACCAGACCTTGCGCGAAAGGTCCGGTGAACTCGAGCGTCGAGGGGGTCGCGTGCTCGATCTCGAGGCGGTCGTGAAGATCGAGAGTCGTCATCTCGGCGTCGATGAGGTGATACCCGTCGTCGCGTACGCCGGTGATGCGCAGTGACAACGTGAGTTTGGCCGGAGCCAGAACGACACTCATGACGTGAGTCTCGTCGATGACGAGGTTGACGCAGTGAACGTCATCGTCCGCTCCGGGACCAGAGCACGAGTGCGAGCCGACCCCACGTTTCCACGTCGAGTCGTTCGGGGCGTTCTTCGGGTGACACCCCGGCGGCGGCGAAATCGGCCTCGGTGACCACGCCCGCCAACGAGCGACGCAGCATCTTTCGACGCTGGCCGAAGGCCTGCCGCACGATCGAGAACAGAAACTCCGCTGGCACCCCGGACACGGCCGGCGATTCATGTCGTGTGATTTCGATGATCGACGACGTGACCTTTGGTCGGGGGACGAACACCGTCGGGGGAACGTCACCCAGGATCCGAGCCGTGGCCCAGTAGGCCACCTTCACACTGATGGCCCCGTAGTCGGACGAACCGGCCGCCGCCGCCAGGCGGAGCGCGACCTCACGTTGCACCATTACCACGAAGCGATCGATCTGCGGGATGGTGTCGAGCAGATCGGCGATGAGTGGCGTGGCGACGTTGTACGGGAGATTGGCAACCACGGTGACGCGCGAATCATCAGCGAGGAGGACCTTCCAATCGAGGGACATGGCGTCACCTTCGACGACGGCGACGGAATCGAGGTCGGCGACGACCTTGCGCAAAACCGGCGCCACACCGTGATCGATTTCGATAGCCGTGACTCGCGCACCGGTCTCGGCCAAAGCGAGTGTGAGCGATCCGAGTCCGGCGCCGATCTCGACCACATGATCCCCGGGTCCGACGGCGGACAACCGGGCGATCCGGCGCACGGTGTTGGGGTCGGCCACGAAGTTCTGACCGAAGGCGCGACGAGGCGAGAGTGAATGCTCCTCGAGCAGAGCCGTGATGTCGCGTCGTGAGTGGGTCACGAGATCAGAAGTTGATCTCGACGGGAATCGGCGCGTCCACCAGGTCGGCGAGATCGAGAAACACGTCGGTGTGGATGAGAATCACGCTTCCGTCACGCAGGGCTTCGATCGACACGTTGTTGCACTTGATCTCGCGTCCATTGTTGAGATTGGTGACCGTGATGACGGCACCGATCAAGGCATGGGGCGTGGCGCAGGGCTTGAGTCCCATGGTCTGAGGCCAGCGGATGTAACTCGCCGTTCCGGTGAGAACGGTCCCCGACGGTGGTGCCGGAACGTTGACGGTGATGATCTGGGGAGCCGACGTCGATTCGGTCGAGGGCAAAAAGGCCGGATCGGCCGGCGCGGTGTCGTCGGGAATCGACGTCGTGAGAATCGCTCCGATCACGTTCTCGTCGTCGATCGTACCCGACGATCCGCCGCCCGACGCCAGGGCGACCACCACGGCGACGAGAGTGATGACGATCGCGAGCACGAGACGTCGGCGTTCGGCGAAGGAAAGCATCGGTACGTCGAGGCTATGAACCGAGCGCAGGGAACGCAATGCGGGCATTGGCCGAGGTGAGTGCGGCGAACTCGACCGTCGACGTGTGGCGCAGGTCGGCCACGAATCGGCCGACATCG
>JBEGQB010000062.1:0-8659 GCA_041181165.1 Actinomycetota bacterium | reverse complement strand
TCACGGTTCCGAACGACGACACTCGACCGACGTCGTTGCGCGCGAGGTCGACCAGCATGACGTGTTCGGCGACTTCCTTGGGGTTCTCGCGGAGTTCGGCGGCGAGTCGTCGATCATGCTCGTCGTTGGCACCGCGCTTACGAGTCCCGGCGATCGGACGGCTGATCACGCGTCCGCCGAGAAGTTGGACCATCGGCTCGGGGGAACTGCCCACGATGGTGATCCCCGGATGCCGCAGGAAATACATGTACGGGCTCGGATTGACCTGCCGAAGAACGCGGTACATGTCGTACGGATCGGCTTGCAGATCGAGATCGAATCGTTGCGACAGCACGACCTGGAAGATGTCCCCGGCCCGGATGTGCTCCTTGGCCACCTCGACCGCGGTCTGGAATTGGCCGCCGGACATCGACGACGTCGCCTCGGGCAGACGATCGTCGCGTGATGGCGGTTCGACCGGTGAGTACGGCAGCGCCTGGGCCAGGTCGCCGACCGCCCGCCGCGCCCGATCGGCGGCGTCGGTGTACAGGCGACGAAGTTCCTCCGCATCGGCGTCGAGCACCGGCACGCTTTCGATCAAATACACACGTTGGCGCCAGTGGTCGAAAGCAGCGAGTGAGCCGATGACGCTCATCACCGCATCGGGAAGTCCACGATCGTCGTTGGGGACATTCGGCAGTGATTCGACCTCGCGTACGACGTCGTAACCGAGATAACCCATGACCCCGCCCTGAAGGGGTGGCAGATCGGGAATGACCGGGCTGCGATACACGCGAAGCAACTCTTCGAGGGCGGCCAACATCCCACGGTCGAGGGGAACGGTTGCCGGGATCTCACCCGTGACCTCGATTCGCCCATTGCGAAGGACCAAAGTGGCACGCGGATGGCGACCGACGAAACTGAACCGGCTCCACCGCTCTCCGTGTTCGACGGACTCGAGGAGAAAACCCGGCTCGTCGCCATCGCCGCCGACGAGTTTGGCGAAGGCGGCCACCGGGGTTTCGAGGTCGGCCAGAAGTTCGATCCACACCGGGACCACGGTGTGCTCGGCGGCCAGCGACACGAACTCCTCGAGAGAAGGTCGCACAGTGAGCGGAGCACCGCTCATGCTGATCCGAAAGCAGTGAAGAAGCAGGTTCGAGCTCCGGTGTGACACGCCCCCTTGCCCTCTTGCTCGACCTTGAAGAGCAGCGTGTCGGCGTCGCAGTCGTAGTAAGCCTCACGCACGAACTGCCGGTCGCCGCTCGTGTCACCCTTGCGCCAGAGCTCACGTCGACTGCGGCTCCAATAGACCATGCGTCCTTCGGAGAACGTGAGGGCCAAGCTCTCGGCGTTCATCCAGGCCATCATCAGGACATCGCCATTCGAGATGTCCTGAGCGATCACCGGAACGAGTCCGTCGGAGTTGTACTTGATCGCTGCCAACTGCTCGGCGGTCGGCTCGATGGTGCTCACGACTTCAGCCTCTCAGAGATAGAGCCCGGTGTGCGCATCGATTCGACTGGCGGCCACGGCGTGGATGTCGCGCTCACGGAGCATGATGTAGTCGTTGCCACCGACCTCGACCTCGTAGCGATCCTCGGGGCTGAAGAGGACTCGATCCCCGACTTCGGCACTACGTACGTTCTGGCCCAGGGCCACGACCTCGGCCCACACGAGACGTTTGGAGATCTGCGCGGTCGCTGGAATGAGGATTCCCCCACTGCTGCGCCGTTCCCCTTCCTTGTCGGGTATGCGCACGAGGAGACGATCGTTCAGCATCTTGATGGGAAGCTTCTGCTCCGCCGTGCTGGTAGTTCGGTCGACCACGGAGAGTCACGGTACCGTCGTCCCGTGGCCATCAACACGGTGACACTGACGACCATCGACGGCATCGACCTCGAGGGCGACTTCCGGTCAGCCGATGGAGAGGTGATCGGATCGGCCGTACTGGCTCATCCTCATCCGTTGTACGGCGGGGACCGCTGGAATCCGGTGGTCGACGCCCTCTTCGACCGACTTCCGATCCTGGGTTTCCACTGTCTCCGATTCGACTTTCGCGGAGTCGGAGCAAGTGGCGGGGAACACGACGGTGGTGACTCCGAACGACTCGACGTCGCCGCCGCCATCGATTTCGTGTGTGCAGTCGCCGACGAACCGGCGTGGATCGTGGGGTATTCGTTCGGCTCCATGGTCGCACTCAACGTCGTCGAGCCCCGGGTGAGCGGATGGGTCGCCGTCGCCCCGCCGCTCGGCACGACAAGAGGTCGCATCCTCGCCGCCGAGGACCCGCGCCCGAAACTCGTACTGGCTCCGGCTCACGATCAATTCACCGACGCCGAATCAGCGCGTCACATCGTTGGTTCCTGGACCTCGGCGTCGATTTCCATCCTCGACTCCGCCGACCACTTCTTGAACGGACACACCGCCACGGTCGCCACTCGCGTGGGTGATTGGCTCGTCAGTCGGGCCTGATCAACCGCGTAGTGCCGCTTCGATCTCGGACATCACGTCGACGGTCAGGAGCGGGATCACGTCCAGCGCGGCGAAGTTCTCCGTCACTTGCGATGCTCGGCTCGCTCCGGTGATCACGGTCGAAACGTCGGGATTCTTCGTGCACCAAGCAAGAGACATCTGGGCCAACGTGCAACCGAGTCGCTCGGCTATCGGCAGCAGGCGTAACACCTTGTTCCGGTTCGATTCGCTCTTGAGTCGATCGGCGAGCCACTCATACCCCGGCAGTGCGCCTCGTGAATCCGAAGGAACTCCATCCAGATACTTCCCGGTGAGCACACCGGAAGCCAGCGGACTCCAGATCGTCGTACCCAGACCGATGTCTTCGTACAAACGTTTGTATTCGACTTCGACCCGCTTTCGTTCCAGCATGTTGTATTGGGGTTGTTCCATCACCGGCTTGTGCAGATGATGGCGTTCGGCGATCTCCCACGCGGCGCGAATCTCGTCGGCCGTCCACTCCGAAGTTCCCCAATAGAGCACCTTGCCCTTGTCGACCAGATCGCTCATGGCCCACACGGTCTCTTCCAGCGGCGTGTTCGGATCGGCTCGGTGACAGAACAGAAGATCCACGAAATCCGTCTGAAGGCGGTCGAGGCATCCTTCGATCGAATGATGCAAGTACTTGCGATTGAGAGTGTTGTTGAGGTTCGGGACCCGGCCATCGATGCCCCAGAAAACCTTGGTTGACAGAACGTAGTGATGGCGCTTCCATCCGAGCTCGCGGATCACTCGGCCCATGATCGCTTCGCTCTCGCCCCCGGCGTAGGCCTCGGCGTTGTCGAAGAAGTTGCAACCGGCTTCCCACGCGTTCTGCATGCATTGCAAAGCCGCGTCGTCTTTCAACTGGTTGTCGAAGGTGACCCAACTCCCGTACGAGAGGACCGACACCCGAAGTCCACTTCGACCGAGACGTCGGTATTCCATCTTCTTATTCGGCACGAGGTTGGTCGACTGAGCTGCGGTCATGAAGCGAACCTACGAGGTTGGGTCCGAGATCACCGTGTCGGGCGGTGTCGATGACCGGCGATACGAGCAATCGTTTCCGGCCCCACCCCGCAGCAGCCCCCGATGAAACGGGCTCCGAGCGAGCTCCACTCGTCGATCACCTCTTGCGACACGAACGCCGATTCCGCCCCCACCCAACGGCGGGACGACGAATCCCAGGATCGCCCGTGGTTCGGGTAAGCAATCAAGGGTCGATCACCGACTTCACGGTTCATCGTGCGAAGCACATCGCCGACGACGGATGGGGCGGTGCAGTTCACTCCGAGGGCGACAAGGTTCGGATAGTTGCTCACCTCGCGAACTGCCAACTCCAGTGGATCCCCACCGTAGGTCCGATCGGCCGAGGCGCAACCGAAACTGAACCATGCCGGAGGAGCTTCGAGTTCGACCAGAAGATCGGCGATCAATCTCGCCTCCACCGCGAGGGGGATCGTCTCCACCGCCACGAGATCGGGACCCGAGGAAACGAGAACCTTCAATTTCTCGCGGTGATACTTCTCGACGACCGACCATTCCACCCCGTAATCACCGGTGTACTCGCTGCCATTGGCCAGGCTCGCCCCGAATGGTCCAACCGACGCCGCCACACGGGTCGAGGTTCCCTCACAGGCACGTCGAGCCAGACCGGTCATCGCCGCGAGGATTCGCCACCCCTCGACAGTGGTCAGACCCAAAGTGGTGAACGCGTTCCCGTCGCACTGGTAACTCGCCGTGGTGATCACTTCGGAACCGGCCTCCACGAACGCACGATGAGCGGCTACGAGCACATCTGGATCGGTGACGGCAAGAGCAGCCGTCCAGAGTCGTCCCGATACGTCACCACCCGCCGCCTCGATGGCCGTGGACAGGCCGCCGTCGATCAGCGTGAAATCCGTGGCCACTCAGTTCACCGGACGAACGGTGATACCGGCGCGCGTCAGGTGATTCTTTGCATCGGCGACGCTGAATTCCCGGAAGTGGAAGATGGAAGCCGCCAAGACCGCATCGGCTCGACCGACTTCGATCCCCTCCACGAGGTGATCGAGATTGCCCACTCCCCCGGACGCGATGACCGGCACTCCGACGGCATCGGACACAAGACGAGTGAGTTCGAGATCGAAGCCCTCCTTGGTGCCGTCACGGTCCATCGACGTGAGCAGAAGTTCACCGGCGCCGAGCTTCGTGGCCCGCACCGCCCACTCCAGGACATCGATGCCGGTCGGAGTCCGACCACCATGGAGGAAGACTTCGAAGCCTTTTGCGCCGCGCTTGGCGTCGATGGCGCACACGACGCATTGAGAACCGAATTCATCGGCGATGTCGGTGATGAGTTCGGGTCGCTGAACAGCCGACGTGTTCACGCTCACCTTGTCGGCGCCGGCCCGCAACATGCGGCGGGCGTCGTCGGCCGAACGGATCCCACCACCCACCGTGAAAGGAATGAAGACTTTCTCGGCGGTGCGGGCCACGACATCCACCATGGTGTCGCGGTCGTCGCTCGAAGCCGTGATGTCGAGAAAAACGATCTCGTCGGCACCTTCGTGGTCGTAACGCTCGGCCAGCTCGACCGGGTCACCGGCATCTCGCAGATCGACGAAATTCGTCCCCTTCACCACTCGCCCGCCAGTGACGTCGAGACACGGGATCACCCGTGCGACTTTCACGGTCGACCCCTGAGGACTTCGATCGCCTGGCGAACGCTCAATCGACCTTCATAGACGGCTTTGCCGGTGATGATGCCGGCCAGCCCTCGGATCTCCGAGAGATCACGGATGTCGTCGAGTGACGACACACCGCCACTTGCGATCACCGGAATCGATGTGGCCTCAGCGGCCCGGCGGAGTCCGTCGATGTCGGGTCCGCCGAGCATGCCGTCACGAGAGATGTCGGTGATGACGAATGCCGCCGCCGACTCGAACGAGTTGAGTGCTTCGTACAGCTGCAGTCCGGAACCTTGGGTCCAACCATGGACGGCGACTTCGCCCGAACGATGGTCGAGGCCGACGGCCACCGGAACGACTTCGGCGACCTGGTCGACCAGCGCCGGATCCCGAACGGCTGCTGAGCCCATCACGACACGAGCGACGCCGGCATCGGCCAACTTCCGCGCGTCGTCGATGCTTCGCACGCCACCCCCCGTTTGGACGCGCGCTCGTCCGTGAAGCGCTGCTGCGATGCGCTCGATCACCGGTCGATTCACCGGATCACCCGACCGCGCCGCGTCGAGATCGACGATGTGAACCCACGAAGCCCCCTCGACCACGAACGACTCGGCCACCGCCACCGGATCGTCGCCGTAGACGGTTTCGCGGTCGTAATCACCTTGCAGAAGGCGAACCACTCGACCGGCGCGGAGATCGATCGCGGGATAGATCTCAGCGACCACTGCTCTGCGCCTCTCGAACGAAGTTGGCCAACAGTGCCAAGCCGACACGACCCGACTTTTCAGGATGGAACTGAGTGGCGAACACGTTGTTGCAGCGGAATGCCGCGTTCAGCGTGCCCCCGTATTCGCACGTGGCGGCCACGACTGCGGGATCATCGGGCACTCCGTGCAGCGAGTGCACGAAGTACACCCATGCCGCATCGGGCCCGAACTCGGGACCTCGCAACAAGGGATCAGTGGCCGAACGTACGCTCAGACGATTCCATTGCATCTGCGGCCGCTTGACCCCGGTGGGAATCCATTGCACCCGCCCCGGTATGACGTCGAGCCCAATGGCTTCCGGGTCCTCGTCACTGGCCGTGAACAGCATCTGCATACCGACACAGATGCCCAGAAACGGACGCCCCGACGCAACGGCCTCGTGCACGACCGGCTCGAGCGTGCACGAACGTAGCGCGTCCATGCACGCTCCGAAGGCTCCGACTCCGGGGAGAACGACGGCATCGGCGGCACGTACCTCGACCGGGTCGGCGGTGAGAAAGGCGCGCGCCCCGACGTGCTGGAGCGCTTTCTCTGCCGAACGCAGGTTGCCGATGCCGTAGTCGAGAACGGCGATCGCCGGTCCGGTCACAACACTCCCTTGGTGGAGGGCACTCCTCCACCTTCGACGCGAACGGCGTCGCGTAGACAACGACCGAGGCCCTTGAACACGCACTCGACGATGTGATGCACGTTGCGACCATGCTTCAACGAGACGTGCAAAGTCACTCCCGCCGCGGTGGCGAGTGAACTCACGGCATGTTCGGCCAACTGGGGGTCGAAAGGCGGATCGCCGAGGGGAAGACACTCGGGGATCTCGACGTCCCACACGACGAACGGTCGCCCCGAGAGGTCGAGAGCGATCTCACACAGTGCTTCGTCGAGAGGAAACAAGCCGCTGGCGAATCGACGCACGCCAGCTTTGTCGCCGAGGGCGTCTCGTAGTGCCTCACCGAATGCGATGGCCACGTCCTCCACGGTGTGATGGGTGTCGATCTGGATGTCGCCGGTCGCCCGAATGGTGAGGTCGAAACCGCCGTGCTTTCCGACTTGGGAGAGCATGTGGTCGTAGAACGGTATGCCGGTGCTCACATCGGTCGAGCCCGAACCGTCGAGATCGAGGGTCAACTCGATCGAAGTTTCGGCGGTCTTGCGCTGGCGGGTGGCTCGTCGGGGACTGCTCATGACACGACCTCCTTGAGGGCGGCGAAGAATGAATCGTTTTCGGTCGGCGTGCCGATGGTGACCCGCAAACAGTCGGCCAACCTCGGCCAACCGGAGCAGTCGCGAACGAGGACGCCCCGATCCAGCAAGCCTTGCCACACGGAACGACCCGTTCGCGCACGAGGCCGGAAGAGCACGAAGTTCGCACCACTCGGAAAGACATCGACGTCCAGGCGCTTCAACGAAGCAACGAGTCGGTCGCGCTCGCCCACGATCTCGCGAACTCGTTCGTTCATCGCGTCGACGTAATTGATCGCCAGCACCCCAGCGGCCTGCTTGACCGCGTCGAGGTGATACGGGAGAACGACCTTGTCGAGTTCGGCGACGAGCCACGAAGGCGCGATCGCGTATCCGAGTCGGGCGGCCGCCATGCTCCAGGTCTTGGAGAAGGTCCGCACCACAACCACGGGTGCTTCCTCGGAAACGAGATCGATCGCCGACCAGGTCGAGAACTGCCCGTAGGCCTCGTCGATCACCACGAGACCGCTGGCGAGTGCAATCACCTGACGCACGACATCCCGTTCGTCGACCCCGCCAGTGGGATTGTTCGGCGAGCAGAGGAACGTCACATGTGGTTTCGCCGCATCGATCACGCGCTTCACTTCCGAGAGGTCGAGCGAGAAATCAGCCTGTCGCTCGCCTTCGATCACCGAAGCGCCGGTGACACGCGCGATATGGCCGTGCAACTGATAAGTCGGCTCGAATGTCGCCACCGTTCGGCCGGGCCCGGCGAACGTGAGAAGGAGCGTCTGGAGAACTTCGTTGCTGCCATTGGCCACGAAGACCATCGAGGCCGGAACACCATGGAGGGCGCCGATGGCCGTACGCAGCGCACCGGACGAACGATCCGGATATCGATTCCACTGGATCGAATCGATCGCCGCCGAGAGTTCTCGTCGGAAGTCGGACGGCGGACCCACCGGAGCTTCATTCGTGTTCAGACGGACACGAACGTCGACCTGTGGCGAGTGATAGCCCTCGAGGACCGAAAGATCGTCACGTACGGGAACCCTGACCACACCCCTACGCTACCGATGTGACTCCTCGTGATCTGCCCACAATTGCCGCCGAACTGGCCGTGATGGCCGAGGGCACCGATCGTTATTTCGCGCGGGTACGAGAACTCGGTTCGTCATCGTTGGGAGAGGACCGCGAGGACCTCCTGTCGGCGATCCATGAGGCCGAACGGGCGCTGCGCTCGGCCCACCGAGCCCTCGTTCGCGCCAACCGCATCGCCAGTTGATCAACGACGGGTCGTCGGACCTTTCACTGGTTTGCCGGCCGACGGGCAGATGTCGTTCAATTCGCATTCGGTGCATCTTGGTTTGCGCGCGTCACATACACGACGACCATGAAGGATCAAACGAAGACTGAACGCACCCCACTCGGAACCGGGCAGATAGTTGTTCAGTTGCAACTCGACCTTAACCGGGTCGTCTTCGCGAGTGAGTCCGAGTCGCCTCGAGAGCCGCCCGACGTGCGTGTCGACAGGCAGTCCAGGAAGGCCGAACACCACGCTGCGCACGACGT
>JBEGQB010000061.1:0-8694 GCA_041181165.1 Actinomycetota bacterium | reverse complement strand
AGAACTCGCTGCGTATCGAGAACGACGTTCGACCGGGGTGAAACTCGACATCGCTCCAGACGACGTCGGCCTCGGAAGATCCGTACGAGATGCTCGAGGGACGAAGCATCCGTTTCAGCGCCGGGTCATCGGCGCAGAGGACCGTCGGCCCATCGACCCGATCGACGAAATCACCAAAACTCGCCACGATGTTGTCGAAAGTCGTGAAGTGATCGAGGTGGTCAACGTCGACATTGGTCACGATGGCGGCATCCAGGGGCAACTGCAGGTGAGTTCCATCACTTTCGTCGGCCTCGACCACCAGTCGGTCGGATCCAGTCCAAGCCGCACCGGCTCCGACGTCCCGGACGTCTCCACCGATGATGAAGCTCACATCGGTTCCGCCCGACGAATACATGGCCCTCAGGAGCGAAGACGTCGTCGTCTTCCCATGGGTGCCGGCGACACCGACCGCTGACGTGCACGCGCAGATCGACGCCAGCATCTCGGCACGAGGAAGAACAGTCGAACCAGAGGACCGCGCGGCTGACAGTTCCACGTTGGAAGCCGGAATCGCCGATGAATAGGTGACGACCTCCCGGTCGGCCACCACCGACGGGTCATGCCCGATCGTCACGCGTACTCCGGACCGTCGAACCGTCTGGAGCGCCGGGGTTTCGCGAACGTCCGACCCGCTCACGTCGTGACCCATTTCCGCCAGGACGATGGCAATTGCGCTCATCCCCGGACCACCGACTCCGATCACATGGAGACGGCGTCGTCGGCCGAGATCGACGAATTTCATGGAGCCGTCTGATCTCCCCGGGCGACGTCGAGTACGAGTCGCGCAACACCACCGGTGCGGTTCAATTCACCGAGGGCGTGCGCATGTCGCCCGAGGTCGACCAGACGATGCGGTTCGCGGCGGAGGTCGGCGATCGTGTTGGCAAGTTCGGCAACAACAGCTTCGTCCGACATCAACACGGCCGCATCTTTTTCGGACAACCAACGCACGTTCTCGGTCTGGTGATCGTCAGCTGCGCCCGACCATGGAACCAGCACTGCCGGAATGCCGACGGTGGCGACTTCGGCAACGGTGCCGGCTCCCCCTCGACCAACGAGCAGATCCGCACCGGAATAGATCGCGGCCATGTCGGACTCGTAACCGACGAGGTCGTACCCGATACGACGCTCGGCACTTTCGAGCAGCGGTTTCATCGCTGCTTCCACGTCGACGACGAAGCGCTCTCCGACGACGTGCCGGATGTGAAGGTTGGGATCACCGAGGAATTCTCGCACGACGGCCGAGGTCGCGAGATTCAGTGAGGCCGACCCCAATGAACCGCCCACGACCGCCACGAAGAATGCGTTCGGTGGGATGCCGAGTCGGCTTCGAGCCCCTTCGCGATCGGCTCGACGGTCGATGGTGCGAATCGAGCGACGTACGGGAGCTCCGGTGTGGTGGGCTCTCGGCAGAGATGAATCCGGGAATGCAGTCGCAGTCGCGGCGGCCCAACGTGCCGTCAATTGACTCGACCGCCCTGGTCGGCGGTCGTAACTCACGACAACGACCGGTGTTCTGTTCGAGCGCGCGGCCAGAACCGCGGGCAGCGATGCATAGCCACCCACGCTCACGACCACATCGGCACCGAACTCGTCGAGAAGACGTCGGGCCCGCCGACGGGCGCGTACGAGACGCGGAAGGAACCCGAGGTTCCGTCGCAGTGACGATGCCGAGAGCGACCGCTGGAGTCCGGTGACGTCGAAAGCTTCCAGCCGGAAGCCGGCCTCGGGAACGAGTTTCGTTTCGACACCGCGCTTCGTTCCGACGAAAAGGATGTCGCCGGGGGCCACTCCGAGTTCGATCAAGGACTCGGCGATGGCCAGAGCCGGCAGTACGTGGCCGGAGGTGCCGCCTCCGGCCAGCACCACCCGAGTGGTCATCGCGGACGACGGGCGACGTTCATCAAGAGGCCGGCCGCCGTCATCGACACGACGAGCGAACTTCCTCCGAAGGAGATGAACGGCAAGGTCAGACCCGTCACGGGCATGAGTCCTAGCACACCTCCGATATTGATCGCCGTCTGCACGAGGAACCAGCAGCCGATTCCGCCGGCGAGCAGGAAACCGAACCGTTCGCGACAACTGAGTGCCACTTGAAAGGCGAAGTAGATCAAGAAGGCGAACAAGGTGAGGACGCCGACCACTCCGAGCAGACCCATTTCCTCGGCGAGGATCGAAAAGATGAAGTCACTGTGCGCCAACGGCACATACCCCCACTTGCCCGTGCCGGCGCCGATTCCCGTTCCGGTGAGCCCACCGTTCGAGATACTGATCCAGCCTTGGTACACCTGGTAACCGTCCCCTTCGCGTGTTCCGTAGATGTCGAGGAAGGAAGTGAATCGGGCGAGCTTCGAACCGTCGGTCATGACGTAGAGAACTCCGAGCACCGACCCGAGCAACGACATCCCGGCCAGTGGTCGAACCGGAGCGCCGGCGAGGAAGAGAACCGACACTCCGATGACTCCGATGACCACACATGAGCCGATGTCGCTCTGTACCACGGCGATTGCCACCGCACCGAGAACGAACTTCAAGTACGGCATCATTCCAACACGCCAGTCCTGGAGTTGCTTCTCGCGACGGGACAGGAGATCTGCGCCGTAGATGATCAGGAAGAGCTTCATGAACTCGGCGGGCTGAACGTTGAAGGGTCCGACGATCAACCACGCGCGAGCGCCGTTCACGGATCGGCCGATTCCAGGAGCAAAAGGCATCATCATCATGACGATGCCGATGAAGGGAAGAACCCGCGCGATCGTGGACAGGTACGTCAGCCGCATGCGATAGGCGACTCCCATCGCAATTGTTCCGAGACCGGCCCACATGACCTGACGCGTGAAATATTTCCACGGAGAGCTGCCGCGGTGGAACGAGACGATCGACGAAGCCGACAGAACCATCACGATGCCGAGAAGCACGAGAGTGATGGTGACGGCGGCGATCACGTACAGGCCGAGTGGCTTGGGGGCCCGGCTCACGTCCTCACGGATGCGCGACCGGCGCGAGGACCCGGAACGACGGCGCCGTTGCGCATGGATCAGGGCCTGACGGCGACGGTCGGCGATATCGGTTCCGCGACGCCGCGGACGGGAGATGGCAACGGTCATCGACTGGCTCCGATCAGTTCGCGAACGCAACGGGCGAAATCCTCACCGCGACGGGCATAGCCGTCGTACCAGTCGAAACTGGTGCACCCAGGTGAGAGAAGAACGGTGTCCCCCGTCGTGGCGAGCGAGCGCGCCACCTCGACGGCTTCACTCATGCTGGCGGCCGCACGTACGGGGCGAACGCGGTCGAACGCAGCAACGACTTCCGAAGTGGCGTCACCGATGGCGACCACCGCTCGAATACGTGACGATTCTCCGGCGATCTCACCGAGATCGAGGCCTTTGTTGCGACCGCCAGCGATCAGAACGACGTTTTCGAATCCGCGCAGTGCAGTCCTCACGGCATGTGGAGTCGTCGCTTTGGAATCGTCATACCACCTGATTCCGTCGGCTTCCGCCACGAATTCGATTCGATGATGGGGTGCCGAGAAGTCGGCCAGCGACGCGGCAATGCCGGCTGCTTCACCGAGTCCGCTCTCCAAGACAAGTGCTGCGGCACACAAGGTATTGGTGACGTCGTGCGGCAACGAGCGCGACATCGAGGCGACGGGAGCGATTGCTCCCCGAGGACCGGTCAGCATGCCCTCCACCACCGCATAATCGGCTTGTTCGCGCCCGAAGGTCACCCGACGACATGCGGCTCGACCAAGATGACGCATGACCACCGGATCACCAACCCAGCCGATTGCGGTGTCAGCCGGACGCACCGACGACCAGATTCGCGCCTTGGCCGCTTCGTAGGAGTTCATCGACGTGTGCCAATCGAGATGGTCGGGTGCCAAATTGAGCCAAGCGGAAGCCTCGGCGCGAAACGACGTACAGAACGCCAGACGAAAGCTGGTGGCCTCCACGACGAAACTGTCGACGTCGAGGTTCAGGGCTTCGACCATGGGCACTTCGGTGTTCCCACACGCAATCGTCTGGCGTCCCGATGCTTGCAACATCGCCGCGGCCATCAGTGTGGTCGTGGTCTTTCCATCGGTTCCGGTGACAGCGACGATCGGACGCGGTCCACCGGGACGTTCGGCTTCCCACTCGTAGGCGAGATCGAGTTCGGTGACGATTCGACGACCCAGACGGGTCGACAGTGCGATGACCGGATGTGATTCTGGAATGCCGGGGGCCGGGGCCACGATCGCCGAGGCTCGAACCAAGTCCTCGAGACGTTCCGACGTGGGCGCGAATTCGATGTCGACCCCGACGGAGTTCGCGAACGTCCGCAATTGGTCGCTCTCTCGATCGTCGACGGCGATGACGTCGTAGCGACGTTGGACCAAGGCTCGGACGGTTGCTTGTCCGGCAACGGCCAATCCGTAGACGAGGACGCGTTCGGTCATCGGCCCACCTGATCCGTGATGCGGGTGAAATCACCGATGAACATGGCGAGTGATCCGGCGACGCAGATTCCGCCGATGATCCAGAACCGAATGATCACAGTCGTCTCGGGCCATCCAATGAGCTCGAAGTGATGGTGGATGGGAGTCATCTTGAAGAAACGACGTCGTCGCCCACTCGCTCGGAAGATCGCCATCTGGATCGCCACTGAGCCGGCTTCCATCACGTTCACTCCGCAGATGAACGGCAGGAGAAAATGTGTATTGGTCGCCACGGCCAGGAGTCCGAGAGCAGCGCCGATACCGAGGGCACCGACGTCGCCCATGAAAATGCGCGCCGGCGCCGCATTCCACCACAGGAAACCACCACAGGCTCCTGCGAATGCCGCCGACAACACCGCGAGATCGAGAGGGTTGACGGTGCCACCGGCCAGGACCCCGTAGATCTCCGGATTTCGAAAAGACCAGTAACCGATGATGGTGAAGGCGAGAAACCCGAAGAGGGCGGATCCACCAGCCAAACCGTCGAGTCCGTCGGTCACGTTCACTGCGTTGGTGGTGGCCCACATCATGAGACCGGTCCAGACCACCCAGAGCCACCACGGAATCTCCCAGCCCGGCCAGTTGAAACGCGTGAACGAGATCGTCTCGGAAATGTCGGTCCCGCTCGCCAGAACCCAAGTGACGCAACACGCGAGGGCGAGAGTGATCAGCCCCTTCTTCTTCCAGAAGATTCCTCGGTTGTGGCCCTTGTTCACCTTGATCACGTCGTCGAGAAGGCCCATGCCGGCCATCACGATGATTCCACCCCAGATGATCAGCGCTTGGTTGGAGAACGCCAAACCGTGTCGGAGATGAGCCACGGTCCAACCGACGAACGCCGCTCCGAGAATGGCCAGACCACCCATCGTCGGCGTTCCCGACTTCTTCTTGTGGTGTTCCGGTCCGTGGTCCTCCTTGCCGAGGATCGGCTGTCCTTTGCCTCGCCCACGGAAGAACCCGATGAGGAATCGCGTGGCGAACAACGAAACGGCCATTCCCACCAGACCGGCAATCATCACCGCGATCATGCGCGCCCCTTCAAAGCCTCACGGGCGACGACCCGATCGTCGAACGGCAACACCGTAGTCCCGATGGTCTGTGTCGTTTCGTGACCCTTGCCAGCGACGACGACCACGTCACCCGCGCTCGCGCGCGCAACGGCGAGACGAATGGCTTCTCCCCGATCGGCATTCACGTCGACCAATCGGTGACGAAGGTGGTCCGGAATGCCGGCGACGATTGCCGCGATGATCGACTTCGGATCTTCCGACCGCGGGTTGTCCGAGGTCACGATCACCTCGTCGGCGAGGGTGGCGGCGATCTCGCCCATGATCGGTCGTTTCGCCTTGTCGCGATCACCACCACAGCCGAAAACCACGAGCAAACGGCCACCCGCCATCGACTCTCTCGCCGATCGCAGAACCGATGCGAGTCCGTCCGGCGTGTGGGCATAATCCACCAGAACCGAGAAGTCCTGCCCCATTTCAAGACTTTCGAAGCGACCCGGAACCGCCGAAGCGTTCGCCAAACCCTCCACCACGGCGGCCGGATCGATACCGATCTCGCGGGCCGTCGTGGCCGCGGCCAAGGAATTCATCACGTTGAACGAGCCCCCGAGTGGAACCCGTATTTGCAGACCCCGCCACGCATACGAATGCGAGGTCGCCGAGATCCGAACGTCGCTCACGTCGGCTCGCCCGTACGGGACGACGCGAATCGAGCACATGCCGGCAAGGCGTTCACCGTAGGGATCGTCGGTGTTCACGATCGCCAGGTTCGTGAAACGGGCGTCGAACAGCCGCGCCTTGGCGGCGAAGTAGGCGTCCATCGTCCCGTGGAGATCGAGATGATCACGCGACAGATTGGTGAACACTGCTGCAGCGAAGGTGGTGCCCTCGACCCGATGTAGTTCGAGCGCGTGCGACGAGACTTCCATCGCCACTCCGCGAACCTCTCGCTCGGCGCAAGCGGCGAGGGCGGCTTGCAGGACGGGGGCTTCGGGTGTGGTGAAACGCCCGGTCAGAGTGCCCATGACTTCGGCGTTCCATCCAGCGGCCGTCATGATCGAGCCCAGGAGTGTCGTGGTCGTCGTCTTGCCGTTCGTTCCGGTGACTCCGACGACCGTCATGCGCGTGGACGGCATTGCCCAGATCGTCGACGCGAGCCGGCCCATGGCCAACCGAACGTCGCGAACGACGATCTGGGCAATGCGAGAGTCGACCGATGGCAGATGTCGGTCGACCAACAAAGCAGTTGCTCCGGCGGCCACGGCTTCGCCGACGAAAGAATGACCGTCGACACGCGTACCGCGAATGCAGCAGAACAAGTCACCGTGATTCACCTCGCGAGAGTCACAAGTGATACCGGTGATCACGACTGCCTCGCCGGCGTGAACACCAACCAACGAATCCCCGCACGCCCGGGCCAAATCCTCCACCCCTGACGGCGCGGCTCGACGCGGTTCGGTCACCATCATCTGCTCAGCCCGCAGCCGGCGGACAGCCGTTGTCTCCGGGCGGCGGAACGATGCCGCGTTCTTGGATGGCGACCTGAGCAAGTTTGGCGAACACCGGTGCCGCCGCGGTACCACCGAAGCGGTCCCGACTCGATGGGTTCGGTTCGTCGATGGAGACGAGAATCGTGACCTCCGGATCGGATGCCGGAAGGAATCCGACGAAGGTTGCGAAGTAAGCGCGGGTTCCGTCCTCGGTGACGTAGGTTCCGTTGTCCTGGACCTTGTATCCGGTACCCGTCTTGCCGGCGACCGAAATACCCCTCACTTGAGCTCGAGTTCCTGTTCCGGTACACACCACGTCGGTCAGGATCTTGGCCATGGTGTCGGCCGTGCTCTCCGAGATGACGCGACGGGTCTCGCCCATCGGTGTCCCCCAGATCACACCCTTGTCGTCGATCGTCGAGCGAATGAGCCTCGGCGCCACGTAGACGCCGTCGTTGGCCACTGCGTTGACGGCCGAGACGAGTTGCAACGACGTGGCCGAGAAACCGTAGCCGTACGTGATCGTCGCCTTCTCCGAACCGCGGAAGTCATCAGCAGCCCGTAGCGAGCCCGAGCTCTCACCCGGATACTCGAGGCCGGTCATGTGCCCAAAGCCGAACTCGTCGAGATAGTCGTGCAGGCCGGTCACACCAATCGCGTCGGCCGCCATCAAGGTGCCGATGTTCGAAGAATGCACGAGAATGTCGTGCAGAGTCATCGGTTCGACGTCGTGAGGATAGGCGTCCTTGATGGTGTACTCGTACGGAGTTCCTTTGTCGAACACGAACACCCCGGGCACCTGATAGGTCGTCGCCGGCGTGGCGGCTCCCGAATCGATGGTTGCAGCCACACTGAAGATCTTGGCGACCGATCCGGGCTCATGGGCTTCGACCGCGGCGAGGTTGCCGCTCGTCACTTCGACGACACCTTCGTCATTGCGTCGCACACTTGCGATCGCCAGCACTTCCCCACTTGCGGTGTCGAGAACGATGGCGTTGCCACCCTTGGCGACGAGTTCGTCGACGCGCTTCAGTAGTGCCTGCTCCACCTGGAACTGCATCGAACGGTCGATCGTCAACACCAGATCGGTCCCCGGACGGGCGGCTTCGACGATCTTGGTGCCACCAGGCATCGTGCGCCCCGAATGGTTGGTCTCACGGACCATCGTGCCGTCTTGCCCGCGGAGAACCTTCTCGTACTGCAGTTCGAGGCCAGCAGCTCCGGCACCAAAGGGATCAGTGCGACCGATGACGTTGCGCGCCAGCCCACCGGCGACCTGCTCGCGCTTGGGTTCGGTGACTCCTTCGATGCCGGCGAGGTTGAGCGAAAGGATCGCCTGCGCAACTTCGTCGTCGACGAAACGCTGCACGTAGACGAAGGTCTTCGATCGATCCGAGATCGACTCGATCAGGTCGGCTTCACGATCTGCATCCAGCCCGAGCATCTGAGCGAGTACGTGCGCGGTCGCCGTCGGGTCGGCAATCGCCTGTGGATTGGCGTAGATCGACGTTGCCGGAACGGTGATCGCCATTTCGTTTCCGTCACGATCGAAGATCGTTCCACGAGCGGCCGGAACGGTGAGGTAGGTCTCACGCTGGGCCACGCCGGCGGCCCGCAAGCGGGAACCACTGAAGAACTGAAGGTTGAGCAACTGCCCGACGAATGCCGCGAA
>JBEGQB010000060.1:0-8764 GCA_041181165.1 Actinomycetota bacterium | reverse complement strand
GACGTCTCGAACGTCGAAGTTCCGATGTCGTTCGGATTCGCCGAAGTACTTACCGTCGAGGATCGTCGGCCCGAAATCGTGCGTGTTCCGGACCCGCCGGAGTCGGCCGCCGGCAAAGCCACGTACGTCTTCACTCGTTTGGTCGCCGATCCTGTCGACACTTGGAGACGCGATCCCGAACGTGAGATCAACCGCCAATTCACAGTGCCCAGCGAGTCCTCTTTCGTTGCGAACATCAGTGCTCGACACATCGGGACCGATCCGATCTCGGACTCGACGTGTCGAAACGATCTCCTCACCATCGACGACCGACCGATCGAGCTGTCCGTTTCCCTGTCGGGTACCGACGTCATCGTCGAACCCTGCGACGGAAACATCGCTCTCACCGCCGGCACCCACATCCTGAAGTCCACTGCTCGTCGAGGTGACCTGACCTTCGACCGCATCGTGCTCGGCCCATCCGCCTCGCACCCCGCCAGCCCGACGGTCGACAACTTCACGGCGAATCGCTCCAGCAGAAAGGGCAAAGTGTCCACATGCCCGAACGGCTGCTGGCTCGAGCTCGCCGACGGCTGGAACACCGGCTGGTCGATGACCGTCGACGACCAGACGTTGGACGATCCGATTCCCAGTGTCGGTGGACGCAATACCTGGTTCCTCGATGCATCTTCAGATCCAGTCGAGTTCTCGGCGACCTGGCGTCCACAACGGATCATCTGGATCGGACTCGGGATCACCTTCGTCACCATCGTGTTCTTGTTCGCTCTCCTCGCCCGACGTGGATCCGTTCGCACTTTCGATGATCCACCGGCTCGGAAGATCGGCACCCTCCATCCCGCGGTGATCGGGATCGTGGTCGCCCTCACGGTGTCTCCGCTCTGGGGTCTTGTCTCGATCGCTCCGGTCATGGCCGCCTCGCGCTTGGGACGGACGCGGCCGAGGCTCTTCAACCATCACTGGAACCCCACTGAAGTGGTGGGGGCCGGACTCATGGCACTTGGACTCGCGTTCTTGTTCGCCCAACAGATCCGAACCGGAGCCCAGCCCGGCTTCGGTTGGCCATCGGTCTTCGAGCGCAGTCACCGTGTTCTGCTCACCGGGCTTCTCCTCGTGCTTGCCGGCAGTTGGGGCGTGCCCGACAGGGATAGCGTCAAGGACTCGTGACTCCGCGCCCCTGTCTCAGCGTCGTCGTGCCCTGCTTCAATGAGGAGGCGACGATCAGAACTCTCGTGGATCAGGTTCTCGATTCACCCTGGGTCGCCCAGGTCATCGTCGTCGACGACGGTTCGAAGGATCGTTCCCGAGAAATCCTCTCCGGACTCGACGATCAGCGGATCACGGTCGTTCTCCACGACGTCAATCGGGGCAAGGGGGCGGCTCTTCGGACCGGGTTCTCTCATGCAACATCGGACTTCGTCGTGGTGCAGGACGCTGACCTCGAATACGACCCGGGCGAGTACGGCATCCTGCTCGAGCCACTGCTCGATGACCGCGCTGACGTCGTTTTCGGTTCTCGGTTCTTGTCGGGACGACCACATCGAGTTCTCTACTTCTGGCACAGCATGGGGAACCGCTTCCTCACTCTGCTTTCGAACATGTTCACCGACCTCAATCTCACCGACATGGAGACGTGCTACAAGTGCTTCCGTCGGGAGATCATCCAAGGGATACGTATCGAAGAAGAACGCTTCGGATTCGAGCCGGAGATCACCGCCAAGCTCGCGCGTGGCCGACACCGAATCTTCGAAGTCGGCATCTCCTACTCCGGTCGAACCTACGCCGAAGGAAAGAAGATCGGCTGGCGCGATGGCATACGTGCCGTCTATTGCATTCTTCGGTACTCGGCACTGGGCGAACGCGTCAGGACCCTCGTCGGGAGCTGAGTCGACGCAGCGCGTCGCGCCACGTCGTGACGCGATGGCCCAGTCCCCAGCGCGTCACCAAGATCATCGATTCGGCGATGATCCGGCCGGACATCTTCGATGTGCCGTACCGCCGATCGACGAAGGTGATCGGAACTTCGGTCACACGAAAGCCTCGTCGACGCAGGCGAAGCACGAGTTCGGTCAGGAATGCGTATCCCTCGGCCTTGGTCGTTTGCGGGGCGATCTCACCCAACGCCGGACCACGGTAGGCACGAAAACCAGACGTGCAATCGCGCACCTCGACACCGAGAATCCACCCGGTGTAGAGGTTCCCCCAGCGAGAGAGGAGACGCCTGTGCAAAGGCCAATCTCGCGTGCCCCCACCCGATACGTAACGCGACCCAACCGCCGCGTCAGCCCCGGCTTCGACCGCGGCGAGGAGATGCGGCACGGACTTCGGATCGTGAGAGAAGTCGGAGTCCATCGAGACGATCACATCGAAACCACGTTCGAGCGCCCAGGCGAAGCCATGGCGATACGCACTTCCGAGACCCTCCTTGCCCGCCCGGTGAACGACCTCGATCTGCGACGACGACGCTGCACACTCATCGGCGATTCGCCCGGTGCCATCGGGGCTGGAATCGTCGACGACCAAGAGGGTGGCCTGCGGCACCGATTCCCGGAGTGCGACCAAGAGCCGCTCGATGTTCTCGGCCTCGTTATAGGTGGGAAGGACGACGACAACGGACACGGGTTCACCCTAGCGAGGGCACTTCGACACCGGGTGAGGTGCGATAGACGCCCACCGGTTGCCCGAGTCGATACAGAGCACGAAGGTCGGCCGCAACGTCGTCGGGAAGAGGTGGCGCGGCGAACAGCAACGATGCTCCTGGTGCCGTGAGACTGGCGATCAACTCGTCGCGTCCTGCAGCTCGAAGACCTTCCTCGAGACGTTCGAGCAGAACATCGGCCTCGATCTGTTCGTCCGACGAACGCGGATCGAAATACGCCACCCGATCGAGCGTCGGGTCGGTCATTGCTGCTTGGTTCCTCGGGCCAACGATCACCCAGAGGATCTCATCCACCTCGGCCTCGGTCGCCGTTCGATGCGGCAAAGCAGCGGCGGCGAACGACGGCTCGACCTTCATCGTGAAGCCGCTTCGCTCCATCTCCAAGACGACACCGAATCCGGTTGCATTGAGCGTGTAGGGGTCCCAGAACCTCACGAGATAGGTCGCATCCCGATCGAGTGCTCGAAGATTCGGCGTCAATCCAGCCACGATCGCCGAATCGGTCGGACCGGGGCGGTGCACGTCACGGGCCGTGACCACCGAGGTCGAAGCAGAAGTTCCGATGAAGACGACGGTGATCAGAATCCAGCCGAGCCGGCCGACGAACCGCTTCGACCACTCGGAGCGAGAAATCTCATGCCCGAGAACCGCTACGGCCAGTGCGATCACGAGTCCGGTGAGAATCCATGCCCACCGAATCGTGTACTCGAAATAGGGGCCGAAGAGTCGGGTGATCGACACTGCGGCCAACGCGATGACGACGAGCAGCAAATGAAAGAGACGGGCTTCATCTCGAAGACCTCGTCGGAGCGCGACGCGATGGGCGCCGAATGCAAGAGCGGCGAAGAGCACGAACCCGGGCCAGCGGAACCACGACTCGGCGGGATGACCGGATCCCGGCCCCCAGGACCACGGCCCAAGGATGTTGAACTGCGTGGCGATCACTCGCGTCGCATCACCGAAGGAAAGACGCGGTTCGGATGGTGATCCGAAGTGTTGCCAGAGAATGGATAAGTTGCCCGGCTCGCGTCGAAACTGGTCGATGAGAGGAGGCAACCAGATCGCCAGCAGCACCCCGGTCGACCAACGGATCGATCGCCATTCCTTTCGCCTGAGCTGCATCCATACCGCGACGAGAAGACCTCCCGCCACCAAGATCGCGTAACCGGCATGGCACTGCACGCAGTGACTCCCCACCAGAATCGCGCCCGGCAACGACCAGCGAGACCCTTCCATCGTCGACGCTCGATCGATCAGTAGGAGAAAGACCAAGAACGGAATGATGGCGAGCCAAGGGTTCCAGGGTTCGATGATGAAGTCGGGCCCACTCGATCGGACCACGAGAACGATCACCAGACCCAACGCAGCCGTGAACATTCGTCCATATCGAAGGTGGGCGAGACGAAGGGCCACCACGGCTGAGGCGACATGAACCGAGACCACCGACGCCATGAGGGCCGCGCTCGACCGACCGCCGATGAGATACACGGGCAGCATCGCGATCCACAGGCTCGGGCCCGGGTGTGATCCCTGATAGCCGTCGTCGGTCACGATCCGACCGGCCGCTCCCACGAGGGGCGGGTGGCCGAAGAAACCGCGCATGTGAAGTTCCGCCTGAGCCATGTCTCCGGCCGGGAACCAGCGACCTTGGCTCAGAACGGTGATCAGAACGACAAGGAACGGCACGGTGACGCAGATCGCCACGAGAGCGGGGAAACGCCGAGTACCCCGCCACCTCACATGCACGACGTTAGCCCGTGGCCCAAGAGCGGCGGAGTAGCCTTTGTCGAGTCATGAGCGCACCTTCTCCTGCGGTCGTCGGCCCCGTGTGCGAGGTGCTGCTCTCCCACGATCTCCCCGATCTGTCTCCCGAACGCAGAGCCCTCGTCGTCGAGTTCGTACGCCTTCGGATCGGAACGTTGCCCACCCATATGCGACTCGGTGTCACCGCGATCGGATTCGCCGTCGAGGGGATCCGACGAGCGTTCGGACACGACCGCGTGGTCCGACTCTCTCGTCGTCCCCTTCCATTGATCGGTGAGTACTTCCGATTGATTCGATCACTGTCGTACGCCTACATCTGGGAGACCTGGCCGACGACGACCCCTGATGGTGGGCAGCCGTGACCACCACCGACTACCGATGCGACGTTCTGGTGATCGGATCGGGTGCCGGCGGGGCGCCAACCGCGGCCCTGTTCGCCGAAGCCGGGCTCGATGTGATCATCGCCGAGGAAGGCCCCTGGGTCGACCAAGGATCGGTCGTTCCGTTCTCGCTCGAACAGATGGACCGTCAGTATCGCTCGGGTGGCGTGACCGTCGCCCTCGGTTTGCCGAGCGTTGCCTACACCGAAGGCCGTTGCGCCGGAGGCGGGACCGAGATCAACAGCGGGCTCTATCGACGTCCCCCACAAGATGTCGTCGCCCGCTGGCGCGAACGTTGGCGGATCGACGAACTCGATCCCGACGACATCGACGAACTGGCCCGAGAGGTCGAAGCGGAGATCAGTGTGCAACCGCTTCCGGGTCCGGCCTCGGCCCCAAGTGAACGACTCCGACTCGGCGCCGAACGCCTCGGCTGGACTCATGACGAAAGCCCGCGATGGATGACCTACCCGACTTCCGATCCGCGCCAGGGTCAGCGACAGTCGATGACCCGGACCTACCTGCCGAGAAGTTCGCGAGCCGGAGCCCGTCTTCTCACCGAGTGTCGGGTCGACCGACTCGAGATGTCGGCCGACCGCGTTCGATCGGCCAGCGTCGAGTTCGTCGGCGGACGCCGGGCGTCGATCTCTTGCCGTGCTGTGTTCGTGTGCGCGGGCGCGATCCAGACCCCTGCTTTGTTGCAACGTTCCGGTGTGCGCCGAAACATCGGTCATTCACTGGCCGTCCACCCGACGGTGAAATTGGCTGCCCGTTTCGACGAGGAACTCAACGTGCCCGACGACGTTCCCGTGCACCAAGTCAAAGAGTTCGCTCCCGACCTTTCGTTCGGTGGCTCGGCGAGCCATCCGGGTCTCGTTGCCCTGGCCCTTCTCGATCAATGGGAAGATTTTCGCGATGCGGTCACCGCTTGGCGTGAGATCGCCGTTTATTACGCGGCCATCACGAGCCAGGGCCGTGGACGAGTCATCGCCGTCCCCGGCCTTCGAGATCCGGTCGTCACCTACCATCTCACCCGACGCGATCGAGCGCTCTTGCGATCCGGTCTCTCGCGTCTGGCCCTCCTTCTCCTCGAGTCCGGGGCGACCGAGGTCTACCCGAGCTATCGCGGAGCCCCGCGCGTCACGACTCGTCGCGAGCTTGCCAAGATCGAGGAGACGTTTTCGGCATCACGCGCGAGTGTCATGACCGTGCATCTATGTTCCACCGTGCCCATGGGCGAAGACCATGACCGATGCGGGGCGAACAGCCATGGTCGGATCCACGGCTTCAAGAACCTCTTCGTCAACGACGCCTCTCTCCTGCCCGATGCCCCGGGGGTCAACCCGCAGGGAAGTGTGATGGCCATCGCGCTGCGCAATGCGCGGCATTTCCTCACCGCGGAGTGGCCTCGTGTCTGATCGTCGAACGGTGATCGTGACCGGTGCCAATGGTTGGCTCGGTCGCGCCTTGATGGCTCGTCTCGCATCGCTGTCCGAGGCCGATACCAACCTCCACACCGTCGCCGTGGCCCGCGACCTCACCGAAGCACGAGCGCTGCAGTCGTTCATTTCGTCGATCTCGATGCCCAGGGTGTCGCTTCGTTTCGCCGATCTCGCAGCCTCCATCGAGCACGATGATCTCTTCGACGATTTGTCCGGCACGGTCGAAGTCGTCCACACGGCCGGAGTCATCCACCCGCGTATGTTCGCCGATTTCGAGCTGGTCAATGCGGAAGGAACCAGACGTTTGGCGGCGGCCGCACGTCGGGCGTCAGTCCGGTGCTTCGTCCACGTCTCCTCCAACAGCCCCTTCGGAGTCAACGCTCTCACCTCCGACCGTTTCCGTCAGATCGAGCCCTATGACCCATACCTCGGATACGGCCGATCGAAGATGCACGGAGAGATCGCTGTTCTGGACGAAGTTCAACGCGGACTCTTCGCACTGATCGTTCGGCCGCCCTGGTTCTATGGTCCGCATCAGCCGGCCAGACAGACCACCTTCTTCTCGATGGTGAAAGCCGGGCGCTTCCCCATCTTTGGAGACGGCGAACAGAAACGTTCGATGGTGTACGTCGAAAATCTCGTCGACGGGATCATGGCTTCGCTCGAATGGAAAGGTGATCCTGGTCAGGGCTGGTGGGTCGCGGATCGTCAGCCCTATTCGGTGAACGACATCGTCGGCATCGTCGGCCGCGCCTTGACCGATGAAGGTCATGAGGTGCGCCCCCCTCGACTCAAACTTCCTGACTTCATCGGCGACTTCGCCGAAGTCGCCGATCGTGCGCTGCAGCGCTCCGGTCGCTACGTCCAACAACTGCACGTACTCGGTGAAATGAACAAGACGATTGCCTGCGACATCTCGGCCACGACACGCGACCTCGGCTACGTTCCTCGCGTCGACCTCTACGAGGGGATGCGTCGGAGCATTCGATGGTGCGCCGAAAACGGGATCGCCTTATGACGACGAGCCTCGTCACCGGTGGTAGCGGTTACTTCGGCTCGCTTCTCGTGAGCCGTCTCCAAGCAGCCGGCCACGACGTACGCATCCTCGATCTCGTACCGGACGTCGATCACCCCGATGTCGAGACGGTGATCGGCGACATCCGCGACCGCTCGATCGTCGACCGAGCAGTACGCGGCGTCGACCTGATCTTCCACAATGTCGCTCAAGTTCCGCTGGCTCGTGACGAAGCACTACTGCGTACGGTCAACATCGACGGCACACGGACCCTCCTGCAGGCTGCCTTCGATCACGACGTCACCAAAGTGGTTCACACGTCATCGAGCGCGATCTTCGGGATTCCGAGGACCAATCCGGTTCGGCCGGAGACTCCGGCCAACCCGATGGAGGCTTACGGGGCCGCCAAATGGGAAGCCGAGAAGTTGTGCCACGATTTTCGCGCTCGTGGGCTCGACGTCTCGATCGTTCGTCCTCGAACGATCCTCGGACACGGCCGACTCGGAATCTTCGGGATTCTCTTCGATTGGATCGCCGACGGCGCCGATCCCTTCGTCCTCGGACGTGGCGACAATCGATATCAGTTCATCCATGCCGAGGATCTCGCCGAGGTCTGCTTCCTCGCCGGTCACTCACCGGGTCCCGCGACTTTCAATGCCGGTACCGATCGCTTCGGAACCATGCGCGAGGCTCTCGACGATCTGTGTCGACACGCAGGCACCGGTGCCCGCGTTCGCCGACTTCCAGCCGGTGCCGCCTCGGCGGCCATGCGACTGGCGGCCGCCGCGCGCGCAGCGCCTTTCGCCCCCTATCACTGGATGATGTATTCACGCTCGATGTGGTTCGACATCGAGCACGTTCGGAATTCGCTCGGCTGGCAACCGAAATGGTCGAACACCGAAATGTTCATCCAGAGTTACGAGTGGTTTCTCGCCCATCGTTCAGCCACTCGAGACGACGGTCGTTCGAGTCACCGTACGTCGGCGCGCCAGGGTGCACTCTCGATTCTCAAGCACTCCACTCGAATCCTGCCTCGTTGAGGTCGCTCAGCGTCGGACGACCTGAGCGTGCAATGGCCGCATCAGATCGGTCGCCAGCGCATCCCAGGTGAGGGTTCGAGCCCGCGCCTCCGCTTGGTCCGAGAGCGCTTCGCGCAGTCGCTGATCGGTCAGTACTCGGCTCAAGGTTCGAGACATCGATTCCACCGGCGCGAGAAGGCCGGTCTGACCGTCGATCACCGAACAGCGATGGCCGCTGATGTCGGTGGCCACCGCGGGCGTACGACACCCGGCCGCCTCGGTGAGAGCGAGTCCCCAACCCTCAGCGAGAGAAGCACTGGCCACGACCCATGACCGTCGGTAGAGATCGCGCAACCGTTCACGCGTCACCCTCCCCGCGAACTCGACCCATGACGACGCGTCGTTGTCGATGACCCACTTTTCGAGGTTGGAGCGCTCCGGGCCATCGCCGACCAGTGTGAGGGTTGCGTCAGGAACCTGTCGGCGGA
>JBEGQB010000059.1:0-8811 GCA_041181165.1 Actinomycetota bacterium | reverse complement strand
TGTTCGAAAAGGTTGCGTCCTTGACTGCGGCATTCCACAGAGCCGTTCGGGCCAAGGATCGTCGTCGCTGTTGGGGGTGCAAAGCGAGCCAGATGACGAGTTCCTCGGCTTTTGACCGCTCGAAATCGACTGCATCGAGATTCCGGTACATCACCCGCGGCGGACCCATCACACTGGCAAGAAAAGTCCACTTCGGAAGGGCCGGATGTGATGAGGTAACACAGTTCGAGATTTCCGGCCTTCCTATCCGGATCGGACCGGGGTCATCCCCCAAGAGCAAGCGAACCGCTTGCACCTCATCTCCCGACAGGCCAACCGGATCGATCGCCGTATCGGATGGCAGTAGCCGCCAGCCATTCGCTCTCCTGACCAACCCGTGTTCGGTCGACGCGACTAGGCCCCTCCGCATGACCATGACCTCCGACCCCGGTGAAACAAGAACGGGTTCTTCGAGAATCGCCACCACATCCCCGACGACGGATGCCCGGGTTGCTATCGATCCGACCAATTCACTAGCCGCGCATCGGCCCGAGCCCACGAGGCTTTCCGTCTCCGAACCAATGATCGACACTGCCTCCGAGTATGGGCTCAAGCGTAAGCCTGTCGTCATTGCGCGCCAAACCAAATCCCCTTCATCACCGTCTCCCTCAATGGAAAAGCGACGCGCCGTAGTCAAATTGACCCAAATGCTGCCACCGAGCGAGCGACCCACATGGAGTAGGACTGGCATCACGCAACTTGTTGGTACTTCATCAGGAAGTTCTGAGGTCACTGGTAGGGAGAGAATCCGGTTCGACAACCTCTCGAACGGTGGAGCGACCTTGGGAATGCGATCGAATTCGAAGAGTAGGTCGCCATTTTCACGGACGATCACTTGAACTACTTGGGCAGACTCGTCATTCAACATTGCAGTTCCAATCGCTTGTTGCATGCGATCCATCAGTCGTTCCGCCGTTCGCCATTGGGGCCACTCGATCAGACTCGATGAATCGACCGAGATGTCCCGTCCGGAGGACGCGGCCCGCAATCGCATCGAAACCTTCCGACGAATTCGCTTGGCCATTCCCGCGCCAACCAGCGCAGATCCAGCACCGAGGCCAAACACCCCGACGTCGGACCAAGACGAACTGGGGTCGACGCGGGCATCGTCAGACTGCAACTCCTGGAGATCAACAAGGACTGCCTGATTCGAATGCGTCGGCAAAGCTTGGGCATCGATGTGTTGAGCGGGTATCGCCCCAGTTGCGATCATCAAAGCCAACCACCTGCCAAAGCGCGACCGTGCAGAGCGGCCAGTGCGGAGATCGCGGATAGATAACCCGACCGAAGCGATGATCCAGAACCACGTAGCCACAATTGCCACGAAGCACCATTGAACGACAACCAGGGAGTCGACATCGCCCCGAGCTGTCATTGCGACCAGATGGCTAATTCGTGCCACGGGTGAGATCCTGAGTCGTCCGGTAACGACAAGGAAAATGACAACCGCAGGCGGGCCGAAAAGTAGTGCCCCAACAAAGGCTCTCATTAGATGCTTTTTCATGCGTCGGTGATCTCCGCGGTACGGACCGCCGAAACTCTCTTCGATTCGATTCCGGCCAACTTCAGCACCGTCATTTCCTTGATGATGTGGACACGCACCGTCACCGAACGTTGGTTGATGGAAACCTCACCGGAGATGCCGTGGTCTGCCAAGTAGTCCAGTGCAACTCGGCGCCCCTCGCCTTGATCGACAACTGGACGTCCAGACCTGATGCCGATCACTTCTTGGGCGGCAAGTCGAGCGGCGTTCTCGGCATGATCGGCGGCTTCGATACGTGCGGCAACCAAACGGCCACTATCGAGCGCTAGCCCCGACGCAATGAAGAGCGCGAGAGCTACGGACACCGCGAATGCTGTCACCATCCCCTCATCGCGCAATCTGAAACTCATTCGTCGCCTCCTCTATAGAAATCGATCACTTCTGTCGAGATGCCTTCGAGGATCGGCGGAGTTACTCCCAACAGTGCAAGTCCTTCATCCGATGGGGAACAGCGGACCGACACGGTCACAGTTCGACCACCATCGCCTCGCTGAACCGTGATTTGCGGCTCTGCGCATGCGACCCGACGCATTTGTAGATCCTTGAGAACTGCCTGCCGACCAACGACTTCCATCCGGCCAAACGAGACCTTCGATGCCGCGCGAGCTCCTTGGTCAGCTGCGTGCTGAACTCCCGTGAGTCCTTCCGTCGATCGACCGGCAAAGACGGCAAAGATCGTCAGGAGAACGAGCAAAGGGGTCAGGATGACCATTTCCACGGCCACACTCCCTGGGTCTCTGGCCGATTGCTTCATCGCTCAGCCTCGATCACGACCTCTTCCAAGGGTTCGATCGCTGTTCGAACGACGTCGCGCGGAAAGAATGGAACGATCGCGGGGATGTCGAGGTGCACTTCTACTTCCACGATGTCTCCGTCGATGGCCGCCCGGGGACGTTCGGTCAAATGACCTCCCAGTGATCGAGCAAACTCCGACGCCGCGACCTCGGCTCGATCCACATCCGAACCAGATCCTGCGGCCACGGCTGCCCCTTCCGATGCCGCGGCCGACGCCACATGAGCGATGTGGAAGTACAGGGCGGTCTGGACAACGAGTAGCACCAGCAGGATGAGCAGTGGTGTGAGGATCACGAGCTCGGATGTAGCCGAGCCTCGATCGCGATGAGTGGAAGTCACGTTGACGTCAGCCGAGATCGAGGCTGTTCGCCTTGTCACGGACTTTGTTAGTGATGATTACCCCGACAGAAATCGCCAGAGCGATCAAGGCTGCGGCGAGTACGACTGTTGTTGCACTCACCTCACCGGCGTCGCGGTCCGCTTCTCTCGATGCCGCTAAGCGGATCGAGTAGAAGTCCCAAAGTTGTCTGAAGTGTGACATTGCCTTCTCCTTTGTTGTTTGGTTTTCAAGGACTCAGCTGCTGAATCCCTGACCGATGAGGTGCATCGCCGGATATCCGAGAAGCACCAAGAACCCCATGAACATCGAGACCATGGGCAGCCCCATGCGTTCAGTCGCTGAATTCGCGGATGCCTCGATCTCGGCCATCTGTCGAGTCCGCATGGCCCGAGCCTTCGCGACCAGCGAAGCCGTCATGCGGGCTCCCTGCTCCCCGCTCAACTGAATGGTCGAGGCAAGTTCTGGCAATTCGACGATTCCAAGACGTTCGCCCTCGTCAGCGAGAACGCTCCAGGCGGAGCGTCTCGTGGAACGTGCTATGTCCAAACAATCGGAGATCACCGAGAAGGTGCGCCCGGAGCCAACCCGCGCTGCAGCAACCAAGGCCGTCTCCGCACCGGCTCCACCAGCCAACATGATCGAAACGAGATCGAGATAGGCGGAGAGAGACGAACGGAAGTTTCGGCGGGCAATCGTTGCTGATCGACGAATCGTGATCACCGGGAGATACGCACCGGCGAGACCCGCCAATGGAACACCAGCAAGAGCGAGCGCAAGCGGAATGCCCACCCCACTCCACGTCATGAGCAGACCGGTAACAAGGGGGATCATTGCGCCGATTGCCAGGCAAACGAGGCGTTCGAGAGCGAAGGATTCCGGTGTTCGTTCGAGGACGGCGAGCTCCGAAGACTCTGGAGCAATGCGACTTGACGCGAGCTTCACAACACGAGCTGCCAAGCCGACTCGGCCGTTTGGAGTTGTGCCGTAGGGCGACAGGGCGACCTGCAGCCCCCTCGGCCGGAGGGACGACGCGGTCACCACGATTCCGATACCCAAGAGGAGACCTACCAGAAGACTCACGACTCGACCTCGGAGGTGGCGACGAACCGTGGGGGCATATCGAAACGCGAGAGCCGTACCAATCCCAGGAACGATCCTGAGAAGAGACCGATCACGACCATCATCACGACGGCACCACTGGGTGACGAGTAAGGGTCCAGGTAGTCGCGGTTGAGAACGAACAGGCCGAGAACGAAGACCAAGACAACGACCACGATGATTCGAACAGCACTTCGCGTTCGGGCGCGAGACACCCAGACCCGAGTGCGCATCAACACCTCGTCCCGACAAGTTTCGGCCAACTGGCTGAGCAGCCCGACGACATCTCGAGCCTGGTGCTGTGCGGTGGTAATCAGAACCGCGGAGACGAAATCGGCGAGTGGATGATCGACGTCCTTTGCAAACACCCGGGCTGCTGCCCCCAATGACTGGAACTCCAAATTGGCAGCCATTCGAGCAACCGCTGGTCGAACGATCATCGGCGCAGTCGACACACTCGCCACGATCGCCTGCTCGACACCACGTGCGCCAGCCATCATGTCCCGCAGTTGTTCGATCCAGACTGCCAATGCCTCGACAAGAGGTCGATCGTCTCTGCTTCTTCGGTGGCCCTTATTTCTCAAGCTTCGTAGTGCGGGATGGGCGACTCCACGAAGCGCCGCCAGGAGAAAAAGGACGCCGACGCCAATCACGATTCCGCTCAACAATGACGTCAGGATCAGCATCACGCCACCACCGGGTAGCGATGGAAATCTCGGGGCGATCCAAAGCCGAAGCCATCCAGGAGTTCGCGGAGGTCAGCGGTCATCGGGAAAGCAGATTCCAATTCACCATCGGGAGAACTCTTGAATATCTCGTTGGAGATGATCCGTGGGCCGTCGGCGTCTACGACTTCGCGAACGCTGGTGATACGTCGTTGTCGGTGACGGAGTTCGATATGTACGACGAGGTGAACTGCCGATGCGATGACCAAGTTGACGATGTCGACCGGTAGCCCGGTCTGGGCCATCGAGACGTACGCCGCCAACTTTGGGAAGACGGACCTCGTCGAATCAGCATGAATCGTGCACATCGATCCGTTGTTTCCCTGACTCATGGCCATGAGCATCGGGAATGCCTCCGCCCCGCGTACCTCGCCCACGACCACTCGATCCGGGTCCATGCGAAGCGCCATACGTGTCAGGTCCGACAGCGGGATTCCCCCATGACCTTCCACATTCGGCGGCCGAGATTGAAGGGCATCGTGATCCGGATGAAGATGCTCGAAACGATCGATTCCCAGTTCGTAGGCATCTTCGATCGTCACGATGCGCTCTTCCCGCGGGACCTCATTCAAGAGAGCACGAAGGAGCGTCGTCTTTCCCGATCCTGTTCCCCCGGCGATCACGATGTTGCGGCGGGCGCGTACCGCCGCTCGGAAGAATGCGCTTGAGTTCGAGTCGACGAGTCCAGTGTCTTCGAGGTCGTCCAACGATGCCAGACCGAACTGATGCTTTCGGATGACGAGTGACGGAGTCGATGAAACATCCATGATTGCGAAGAGGCGACTGCCGTCTTCGAGACAGAGATTGCACTCCACGGTTGACGCATCGAATCGACGCTCTCCTCGAGTCGATCTGGAAGCGGCATTTCTCACCAAGGCGACCAGCTCCTCTGGGTGACCCACGACTGCCGGTATTTCAACCCGGCTCCCATCGGTCTTCTTGATCCAAACCGGAGATGTGCCCCGGACATGAATGTCGGTGATTTCGGGATCCTCGAGCAACTCTTGGAGGGGTCCCATTCCGAGTAGTTCGTCGACAATTCTCTTGGTGATTCGCCTTTCCGAGTCGATATCGAGCGTTGTTCGTCCACTGAGCAAGCGAGAAGAAGCTTCCTGATCGAGAGCACCAGCACAAGCCGCACGAATCGCGACTTCCTCGTCGACGGCTCGAGTCACCGACCCCGATTCCCTGGCTTCCTGCCGACGGGCAACCAAGGCCTCCGCTGCTCTGTCGCGAACCTTTCGGACCAGATCCTGATCGTCGATCATGAGGCCACCGCCGACTGGGAGGTAGCGAGGATCCCAACTTTGGTGGATTGCAGACCAGCCACGACGTCGCGCAGTCGAGCACTACTTCGCCGATCACTCGGCAAGAGATCGGCGATGACCGGCCACTCGACTGCCCGATCAACTTCATGTATCCCATAACGTCCACCCGCCGTGAGAACCTTCCAATCTCCGAGTGAGCGCAGATGATCGGTTCGGTGCACCACCGAAACCACATCTTCGAGGTCCGTCCGTGTGATCAGAAGTCGAACATCGGCCGACGCGATGAGATCCCTGGCCGGTGAATCTGGACGAACGCGGCCAACATTGACGATCACGTCCGTTCCGATCGATTCCTCGAGAAGATTTGGTCGAGCCGATAACACCCCGAGCGCGGCGATGACCGGTTCCGCACCCGGAGGCGCCACGATCACTGAAACGCCGTCACCATGCTGACGTACGAACTCGGACACGGTGTTCTTCTGACCTCCCTGCGACCGAAGGCGAGCCGCCAGCTCGACCAGTCCGGGTCGGACCTCCCAATTGTGACGCGCCGCCAACCGCCCCCCATCGGGATCGGCCTCGACCACACAGACCGGGTTTGGCCACATCGATGCAATGTGCAACGACACAGTTCCGAGATCCATCAGACCTCCAGTTGTTGCGGTGACGACGAGCGTCATGTCAGGAACCTGCCCTCATGATGTGAAGCTCGTCGTGACCGACGAATAGTTCCGAGGCCGAAGACGGAATGCGGAGAGTGACGGATCGTTCGTCCAATGCGTCAACAGGTATCGAGACCGACCAAACCTCAGCGTTCTGCGCAACGGTCGAGACGACGTCGACACCAGTCAGATCACGATCCAGGGCCAAAACATCGACCAAGTCACCGGCCGCGATCTCGACCGGAGCACGCGAAGCATCGACCACGACGCCGACGAGAGACTCGGAGCGACCAAGCGGAGTCACAGCGGAGAACATCCCTCGAACAAGTGGCGCGCCAGACTCGATGGTGGTGATGGCGCGAGTGCCGATCAGAGTTTGAGCCTCCGCGGCGGCGATCAGTGCCAGTTCGTCATTGGACGAAATCTTCACGATGGCGATGTCGCCGGGCTGGATCACGTCCCCCAGGGCCACGTCTCGTGCTGCGACCGCAACGCCACTGAAACCTGCTCCTCGGCCGTGCCACCAGAGAGAACCGACGACCGATGTCAAGATGATGGCGATTCCAATGCCGAGTTCCGGTAGACGAACGCCCCGATGTCGAAGTCGGTCGACCACCTGCGAGTCGGCAATGGTCCTTCGTTTCATTCGCGGGCCAAGGACTGGAGCTGTTGATGATTGGTTCATGTCTCCCTCGACAACGTCGATTCCAGTGATGTGAGGGAGATCGTGAGCCACGGCACCTTGAGGATCGATGGGACGACTGACTCATTCCACCGGGTGATGGTCGAAGGGCGGCTGAAGGCCCGCCGGTAGCCTGACCCCGTGACAATCGACAGTCGCACTCCACCCGCGGTTCTGCCGCAATCCAACGATCCGTGCTGGTGTGGGTCGGGCCGTCGCTACAAGCGTTGTCACAAGGGTATGGAAGGCCGAATCACCCCCGGAGTCGTCTCGCCGATGCGAACGGTGCCGGCCCACATCGTCAAACCGCCGTATGGCGATACCGGCGATGTCCCGCGATGGAACGAACCTCGTGTGAAGTCACCCGAAGTGATCGAGCGCATGCGTCATGCCTGCACCATGGCGGCCGACATCCTTCGGCTCGCCGGAGAATTCGTGAAACCCGGTATCACCACCGACGACATCGATGTTTTCGTCCACGATCTCACGATCGAGCGTGGTGCGTATCCAAGCCCGCTCAACTACCACCGCTACCCGAAGAGCGTGTGCACATCCCTCAATGAGGTGATCTGCCACGGCATCCCGGACTCCACGGTTCTCCACGATGGCGACATCATCAACCTCGACGTGACGTGCTACGTCGAGGGCGTACACGGCGATACCAACGCAACATTCTTCGTTGGCGACGTCGATGCCGAGAGCCGTCGCCTCGTCCGCGTCACCGAGGAATGCATGTGGCGCGGTATCGAAGCCGTCAAACCCGATCGTCCCCTTTCTGACATCGGCAAGGCAATCGAAGACCACGCGACCAAGAATCACCTCGGTGTGGTCCGTGCTTTCATCGGCCACGGAATCGGCGAGCAGTTCCACACCGACATCCAGGTCCTGCACTATTACGACCCACGCAACAACATGATCATGAAGCCCGGCATGGTCTTCACCATCGAGCCGATGATCACGCTTGGTACCTGGCAGCACAAGATGTGGGACGACGACTGGACCGCCGTCACCGCCGACGGCAAGCGAACCGCCCAGTTCGAGCACACGATTCTCGTGACCGACTCCGGTGTCGACGTCCTCACCGGTGGCGACGGTGCCGTGTCTCCCCGCCGCCCCTCCTGACGGCGAAGTCGTCGGTCGACCCTCAGCACCCGTAGCGTTCAGGTCGTGGGCGAGCGCTACGTCTCTTTCGACCGCGAGCAATGGGCTGAACTCCGTGCCGCTACGCCGATGACCCTTCGGCAAGCCGACCTCGACAACCTGCGCGGTATCAACGAGCGCATCGACCTCGACGAAGTGGCTGCGGTGTACCTGCCACTCACCCGTCTTTTGAACCTGTACGTCTCGGCCACCCAGAATTTGCACAAGGTGTCGGCCACTTTCCTCGGCACCTTGGCGCCCAAAGTTCCCTACGTGATCGGCGTCGCCGGATCGGTGGCCGTGGGCAAGAGCACCTTTGCCCGCATCCTCCAGGCGCTCCTTGCTCGTTGGCCCGACCACCCCAAGGTCGATCTCATCACGACCGACGGCTTCCTCCACCCGAATCGGGTTCTCGACGAACGCGGCATCATGAACCGCAAGGGCTTTCCCGAGAGTTACGACACCCGCGCGCTTCTCAAGTTCCTGCGCGATCTGAAGAGCGGGCAGCAGTCGGTGTCG
>JBEGQB010000058.1:0-8909 GCA_041181165.1 Actinomycetota bacterium | reverse complement strand
TCATTCCCAGAGTTACTTTCTCCGGGGTCGGTTCAGTGTTGATCACGTTGCCACGGACACTCGTGCCGCCACAATCGACCACGCCGGCCACGAAAGGAACCGGAACTCCGGGCGCGGCGAACGCCACGATTGTGAACGCTTTGAGGACACCGGTCGTCGGAATGTCGACTGAACGAAAGTCGGTGGCGAAGCAACCGGCGCACGCGTTGCGGCGATCGAAGAATCGGGCTCCACACGACGCGCATTCGTTGGCCACGAGGTGAGGTGCGGGCGTCAGATGGAGGTACGACACCAGCGGAATCTGCTGAGCTGTGGTGCTGGTCATTGGAGGCTCCTCTCGGGGGACTCCATGAACCCTACGATCCGTCGGCTCGGCTCGGGAAACCGGGTCACCAATGACCCAGATACCGGGTCACCAATGACCTAGATGAATCTGCTCCTGGAGACCTCGCCGAGCGATTCTCCTCGACGAACCCGACGCGAGGTCGTCGGGACTCCGACGGCCGACGGCAATCGCGCCGACACACTCGACCTCGGTAGGGACTCCGAAATGAGGCAAGGCCCGGCTGGCTCGATCGAAGAGCCCGAAGAAAAGGGCTCCCCAACGTCTTTCTTCGATCAGGAGAAGGAGGTTCTGAGCCGCCATGGCCGCATCGGTGAGCCAATACGGAATTGGCCAGCCGTCCGCGACTTCCAGCCCGTGTCCAGCCTTGTCCGGAGAGGAGTAACGATCCAGGTAACTGCGCCGATCGGCAAGAACCAGAACACAAGCCGATGCCGTCAGGACGCCCGGATTGACCTTGGCAAACCATTCTCCCGAACCGGAGACCGACCAGAACTCGGCAAGTCTCGAGTCCGACAGCACCAAGAAATGGGTCCCTTGGGAGAAGCCGGCCGACGGTGCGTGACGGGCCGTGTCGCAGAGGTGGACGAGTTCGTCGAGAGGTACGTCTCCGGCGAAATTCCGAGTCATCCTTCGTCGTCGAACGACGTCTTCAAGATTCGGGGACGGTCGCTCCGACTTCACGCTCTCAGCGACGGCCCAGTTTCAAGAGATCCTCGGCCATCGTCCAACCGTGCACGATGAGTACACCACCGGAAGCATCGGAAACTCCGTCGAAGAGTGCTTTGACATCGATCGACGTCTTCTCGGGTTTCGAAGATTCGTGATCGAGAAATCCGCTGCGAGCCTTCTTGGTCACTACGAAGGTCTTTTCGTCGTAGGACGCATCGACGCCGAATCTCCGGGCCAGCCGCTTTCCCCAGGCGCGCTCCTCGCCCACCGCTCGATGACCGGGGCGTGGAATCAACTCGCTCAGCTGGCGGAACGCCTCCAGTCCGTCGGCTGATACGAAGCGCGAGCCGACCACGACATCCTCATCCGGAAATGCCATGAGCGCGCGGTGGAACGCTTCGTTCATCAGTCCCTTCAGGACTTGATCCCTCTTGCCGGAGCGACGAACACTGAGAAGGCCGAGTAGTACACATGGCGTGCCGCCGATTCTCTCGAGCGTCGAGAACGTGAAGCCGTGGAGCTTGCCGTTCTCGCGGGCCGTCGTACACAGAACCCAGTCTTCTTTGGCCTTCGTCAGCTGGGAAAGCCCGAACGAACCGCCCATGGCCGCCATGTCGTCGAGATCGGCGTCGGTCAGGGCCGAGCAATCCCGTGTTTCAACATCGAACGCCATCGAACAACGATCTCCCCCAGGTAGGAACCCGTACATTCTGCCACTCGACCTCGGTTCCCGGAAACTCTGGCGCTCAGTTGGTGGGAAGCACGACGTCGATCCCGAAGGCGACCCGCAATTCCGGGACGACACGGTCGATCTGCACCGCGAATTCGGAACCCAGTTGCAGGACTTTCCCTTGCCCGAGATGCAGATACACCCGAGATTCGCCCGGATGGCGCCGGAGGATCTCGCGTAACTCATCGATCCGATTCTTTCCAATGGTGTCCGAAGGCAAGTTGAGGCGCAGATCGGTGATGGTCGTCGAGAGACGAAGCGGCTCAATGTCGGCAACCGAGAGAGAGATGCGTTCGTCGTTCTGATTGACGCGCGCCTTGATGAGAACGACTCCGTCCTCGCGGAGTTTCGCTCCGTGGCTGGCGGCCACTTTGCTGTAAACCGTGAGCTCGACCACACCTTGGAAGTCCTCGAGAGTGACGAGAATCATCTGGTCGCCGCGCCGGGTCGTCTTGCGCTCGAGTTTGGTGACGACTCCCCCGAGGGTGACGATCGAGCCCCCTTGCAGGTCGGCGACATCAGCCGTCGTCGCGGTTGCTCGTCGGGCCAAGGTTCCTTCGTGGCCCCAAAGAGGGTGGTCGCTGATGTAGAGACCGAGGAGCTCCTTCTCGAACTTGATCTTGCTCTCGCGGTCGAGTTCCAGCTCGGGAATCGCGATGTCGACCGAGAATTCACCCGGAGACGTGTCGATGGAGTCGAAGAGACTGAGCACACCTTGTTCGGCCTCGTGGCGACGAGAGACGGCGTCGTCGATGATCGACTCGAAGACAGCCAATAGTCCTCGGCGGGAATGCCCCATCGAATCGAAAGCCCCGGCCCTGATGAACCCTTCGACGGTCCTCTTGTTCAGGCAGTCGACTGGAACTCTCATACAAAAATCATGGAACGATTCGAATCTTCCGTTGGCCTCCCGCTCGGCGACGATCTTTGCGCACACCGCGGAACCGACACCCTTGATCGCCGAGAGAGCGAAGAGAACGGTGCGGTCGTCGGGTCGAGCAGAGAAATCGACCGCTGACTCGTTGATGTCGGGGAGAAGGACGTTGATCTTCTGCCGACGAGCGTCGGACAAGTAACCGGTCGCCTTTTCGATGTTGTCCTTGACCGACGTGAGAAGCGCGGCGAAGAACTGCACCGGATAGACCGCCTTGAGGTACGCGGTCTGGTAGCAGACCAATCCGTAGCCGAAGGAGTGCGATTTGTTGAAGGCGTAATCGGCGAAGTTCTCGATGATGCCGAACAGGTAGGTGCCGAGATCGTGTCCGTAGCCGGTCTTTTCGCAACCCTCGACGAACTTGGAGCGCTCCTTCTCCATGAGTTCACGAACCTTCTTGCCACAAGCCTTGCGAAGGTTGTCCGCTTCGGCCAGGGAGTACCCAGCGAAACGCTGAGCGACGCGCATCACGCTTTCCTGGTAGATCATCAAGCCGAAGGTGTCTCCCAGCACCTCTTCGGCCTCGGGGTGGAAGTACTCGACCGGCTTGCGCTTGTTCTTTCGATCGGCGTAGTCGTAATGCATGCGGACACCCATTGGACCCGGTCGGTAGAGCGCGATGACGGCCGAAACGTCTTCGAAGGAGGTCGGAGCCATGGACCGAAGGAGTCTTTGCATTTCGGTCGATTCGAGTTGGAACACGCCGGTGGTCTCGCCTCGACCGAGAAGTTCGAAAACTCGCGGTTCATCGAGTGGAACGCGGTCGATGTCGAAGTTCGGATCTGCGCTCTCTCGGATCAGGGCCACTGCATCGGTGATGACGTCCAGGTTTCGCAGGCCGAGAAAATCCATCTTCAGCAGACCCAGTTCTTCGACGCCATGCATTTCGTACTGCGTGGTGACCGGCGTTTCTTCGGGTGCCTTGCCCTGTTCGGGTTTGCGTTGGAGTGGGAGGTACTCGGTGAGGGGTTCCTTCGAGATGACGACCGCCGCTGCGTGGATTCCCGTCGAGCGTTTCAGCCCCTCCAACCCTTTGGCGACGTCGATGACTTCCTTCGCGATGGGGTCGGATTCGTACATGTCGCGCAGTTCCGATGCCGCTCGGTAGCCGTCGATGTACTTGGGGTGCTCCTCGAGGCAATATTTCAACGGGGTGTCACGGCCCATGACCAGCGGTGGCATGGCCTTGGCGAGTTTGTCTCCGACCGAATATTCGTGTCCGAGCACGCGAGCTGCATCGCGCACCGCGTTTCGTGCCTTGATCGTGTTGAAGGTGATGATCTGAGCGACGCGATCTCGTCCGTACTTCTCGGAGACGTAACGGATCATTTCATCGCGATAGCGGGAGTCGAAATCCATGTCGATGTCGGGCATCGAGATTCGGCTCGGGTTCAAGAAGCGCTCGAAGAGGAGGTCGTATCTGATCGGGTCGACTTCGGTGATGCGTAGGCAGTACGCCACCGCGCAACCAGCCGCCGAACCACGACCAGGACCGACACGAATGCCACGATCTTTGGCGTATTTGATGAGGTCCCAGACGATCAAGAAGTACGACGCGAACCCCATGTCGCCGATGACTTTGAGTTCATAAGCGAGGCGCTCCACGACCGAGGGAGGAAGGTTGTCCCCCCAACGTTCCTTCGCTCCTTCACGTGTGAGGTGGTCGAGGTAGTCGGCATCGGAGCCGAAACCCTTTGGCACCGGGAAATTGGGCAATTGGGGCTTGCCGAACTCGATACTGACCTCGGATCTCTCGGCGATCCAGAGCGTGTTGTCGCAGGCTTCGGGAACCTCACGGAACAGGTACCTCATTTCGTCGGCTGGCTTCAGATAGTGCTCGGTGCCTTCGAACTTGAACCGGTTCGGATCCGTCATCAAAGAAGCCGTCTGGACGCACAAGAGAGCGTCGTGAGCTGCACTGTCGTGACGATGCACGTAATGCGAGTCGTTGGTGGCCAGTACCGGCGCTCCGATTTCCTGAGCGATCTGCAGCAATTGAGGGTTGGTCTGGGTCTGATTGGCGAGACCGTGGTCCTGAAGCTCGACGAAAAGATTGTCCCGTCCGAAGATCTCTTGTAGTCGCGCCGCCTTGGCCCGAGCTCCGTTGTAATCACCTTTCAGGAGGCTCTGAAGTACGTGTCCGCCGAGGCATCCGGTGGTTGCGATGAGACCCTCGCTGTGTCGGGCGAGCAATTCCCAGTCCATTCGCGGCTGATAGTAAAAACCCTCGAGGAAGGCCAGGCTGCTCAACTTGATGAGGTTTCGATAGCCGGCGTCGTTTTCGGCCAAGAGAGTCAGGTGGTAATACAGCTTTCCGCCGCCCTCGACCTCTCCGCCGGTGTCGTCGAGTCGTCCGCGTCGGGGCGGACGATCGAACCGGCTCTCTCCGGCCATGTAGGCCTCCGTGCCGATGATCGGGGTGATTCCTTGGTTCCGACATTCCTTGTAGAAGTCGAGAACGCCATACATGTTGCCGTGGTCGGTCATGCCGAGGGCTGGTTGGCCATCGGCCACGGCTGCAGCCACTAATTCGTCGAGTTTGGCGGCTCCATCCAACATGGAGAACTCGGTATGGACGTGGAGATGGGTGAACGAGTCGCCCATCACCAACCTCCCTCGTGTCCCGTCCGACCACCGAAGAACATCGGTGTGATTTGCGAGGGTAGCAGAGGGCTAGAGGTAGGTCCCCGGGCGTCCGTCAGCGTTGGATTCAGCCTCTTGTCCAGCTCCTGGTCCCAAGCGGCGCATCTGCTCGAACTGCTGTCTGGCCGCCATCTGCTGGGCGAACAACGTGGCCTGGATGCCGTGGAACAGGCCTTCCAACCAGCCGACGAGTTGAGCCTGGGCGATCCTCAATTCCGCGTCGGATGGAGGCTCTTCTCCGAACGGAAGCGCGAGCATGCGCAACTCCTCTTGAAGATCGGGAGAAAGAGCATCGGACAACTCGACGATGGAGCGCTCATAGATTTCCGCCAGTCGCTCCCGACTCTGGGGATCGAGATTGGCCGTACGAACTTCCTCGAGGAGTTGTTTGACCATCGATCCGATCCGCATCACCTTGCCGGGTTCGGTCACGGCTTCGGTCACCACCGGTTGAGCCGACTGGTCCAGAACGGCATCTGGCTGATGGATCTCCGACGGCGGGTTCTCTGATGTCACGCTGCGATTGTTGCCGATAATGCCAATCGAATCCATCCGGGCCGACCTCAGGGACGACGAGCGAGAAAGGGAACGAGCATCTCGTCTTCAGTCAACGACCCGTGCCGGCACCTGAGTGGAAAAGGCCCGCTGTCCAGCGGATCTTCGAAGTACACGTCGGCATGGGGAACGAGCGCGATGTCTCCGAGTCGACGCCCGACGATCTCGCTGCGGATCCCTCCCGTTCGCCCGAACCAACCGGAATCGAGAATCTCTTCGCGTGTGCGGACCCATGCCAGCGGTTCGAATTCTCGAGCGGCGGCGTAAGCATCCGAACCACAACCATTCTTCACGTGAAGCCACCGGAAACGACCCTCACCCGACTGATGAGTCAGATGCTCGAGGAGCGCTGGTGGTAGATGAATGGCCGATTCACCGGTGTCGACCTGGCCGTGGTCGGCGACAACCACCAATGCGACGTCCGGAGGCAACGCATCGAGGATGGAGGCGACAAGCTCGTCGCAATGTCGCAACTCGGATTCGTAGTAATCCCCGAATCCCCGCTCATGGGCGATCTTGTCGATCCCGTCGTAATAGGCGTAAATGAACGACCGACCGGCATCGAGTTGGTGGCGAATCTCCACCGGTATCGAACTTGCACTTCTCCAACCTGGATGAGGCATGCCCCGCAGATGCGCGTCGGTGAACCCAGTGCCCTCGTGTTCGGCTCGACTCACGACCGGAACGATCGCACCGCAGAAGGGTGGCACTGGTTGCACGTCGCTCGGGCGGTAGACGTTGCGCAGATCGCGTCGACCGTCGTGCCAGCGAAGTGTGTTCATGACCACGTCACCCATGTCCATCCGGTATCCGACCAGTCCATGTTCGATCGGGGTGGCGCCGGTGACGAGGCTGGTGAGTGCGGTCGCAGTCGTGGAGGGAGCAACCGTGGTGATCGGACCGCCGTCGAAGGACCCGAGGGAGGGCATGAGCCGGCGGGAGGCATCGAATTGTTTCCATCCGAGGCCGTCGAGGACCAGGAGAACCACTCGTTCGGCCTCTCCAGCGGGAACGGGAAACCACTCCGGCCTATCTCCACTGGACCGAAGCAGGAAGTTCGGGACCACTCCGACGAGGTTGGGGCCCTCGTATCGGGGAATCACCGGTTCGGCCATCGACTCAGTCCAGCACATCGAGGCTCGAGAGCGCGTCCACGACGCACGCTGACCGAAGACCTACGATGAGATCGTGCGCGTTTCGACTCGGGGTGACTATGCATGTCGTGCCCTCCTCAGCCTTGCGCTCCATGAGTCCGAGTCCGGCCCCACCTCCGTACGAGACATCGCCGAACGCACCGGTCTCCCCCAGCCCTACCTCGAACAGATACTCCTTGCCCTGAAGGGTGCTGGATTGGTTCGTTCAAAACGTGGAGTCGGTGGCGGGTACACGCTGGCTCGACAACCCTGCGACATTCGTCTGTCAGAAGTCATCTCGGCTGTCGATGGACCGATCACCGTTGGCGACTTCGGAGAACCGCATCAGGACGGATCATGCGATCACGAGGGCCAGTGCGTTCTCCTTGCCATCTGGAAGCAAGCTGGTGAGCACATGAAGCATCACCTCGAGGGATTCACTCTGGCCACGATTGCCGACGCGGCCACCGGCGCCGGACCGTGGCCGGAACCTCCGCATCACTGACCTCGAACCCTCGAATCCTTGGCGATCGCCGACAACATTCCGTTGACGAATCGACCGGAGTCGTCGGTGCTGAAAGTCTTCGCCAGCTCGACCGCTTCGTCGATGACGACAGGGGTCGGTACGTCGACTCGGGCAAGCAATTCGAAGACGGCCATACGGAGAATGATCACGTCGATCGCCGGCATGCGAGCAATCGCCCAATCGCGAGAGTATTCACCGATGAGAGCGTCGATCTCCACGGAACGTTCGGCGACGCCGGACACGAGATTTCCCACCATCTCGTCGGCCGGAACGATGAGTTGAGCGACCACGCTTCGTACGTCGACGTTCTTGCTCGACGCTTCGTAGAGAAGGCCCAGAGCCTGCTCTCGCGCCTCTGAGCGGCGATCCGGACGAGACCCGGCTCGATCGTTGGCCACCTCAGACTCGGGTGATGTATTCGCCCGAGCGGGTGTCGACTTTGACCCTGTCTCCGACGTTGACGAAGAGTGGCACCTGAATCGTCTTCCCAGTTTCGAGTTCGGCGGGCTTTCGGGCCCCCGAGACGCGATCTCCTTGGATACCAGGTTCGGTCACCGCAATCGTCAATTCGACCGATGCAGGAATTTCGACGGAGACGATCTCATCGTTGTGGATCGCAATGATGGCAACCATCGACTCGATCAGGTAATCGGCGGCGTCGCCGAGAGCAGTCGGCGAGACGTTCATCTGGTCGTAGGACTCGGTGTCCATGAACACGTAGTCGTCGCCGTCTCGATACAGGAACTGCATGTCCTTCTTCTCGAGCAGAGCCTGCTCCACGCGGATCCCGGCGTTGAAGGTCTTTTCGAAGACGTTCCCGGTGCGAAGATTACGAAGCTTGGTTCGTACGAAGGCACCACCCTTGCCTGGTTTGACGTGCTGGAATTCCACGACCTGGAAGAGACCATTGTCGAGTTCGAGTGTGATTCCGTTCTTGAGGTCGTTGGTCGTTATGGCAGGCATCGCAATTCCTTGGGGTATTGGGTGAGTATCTGACAGCCATCCGGTGTCACGAGCACGAGATCCTCGATCCGGATGCCTCCGATGCCTCCACGATAGAGCCCGGGTTCCACAGTCACGACTTCCCCGGCGAGAAGGGAGGTGGTGCATCGTGATCCGATGAATGGCTCTTCGTGGATGTCGAGCCCGACGCCGTGACCAGTGCCATGGGGATACAAGTCGATGACTCCTTCGGCTTCGAAGACGCGCCGACAGGCGGCGTCGACCGCCACCCCCTCGGCGCCAGCTCGCACGGCCTCCAGCCCGGCGAGCTGAGCGGAACTCACCACTCGGAAGAGGCGCTCGAGTTCTGAGGGTGGTTCGCCGACGAAGAAGGTTCGTGTCATGTCCGAGTGGTAACCGTCGACCAGAGC
>JBEGQB010000057.1:0-8926 GCA_041181165.1 Actinomycetota bacterium | reverse complement strand
GACGGCGGCCCCCGAGTGCCAACGGCCGCCAAAGCCGGCATCCTCGTGACGCTGGGCGTGTTCGGAACCTCGCTGCTCTACGGCGACGGCATCATCACACCGGCCATTTCGGTGCTCTCAGCCGTCGAAGGACTCGAAGAAGTCTCGATGGGTTTCAAGAATTGGGTCGTCCCGATCGCCATCGCCATCATCGCTGCGCTGTTCCTCGTCCAGCGTCGCGGAACGGGCGCGGTGGGCAAGGTCTTCGGTCCGATCATGATGGTCTGGTTCGCCACGTTGGCCCTTCTCGGACTCTCCAAGATCGTCGACGCTCCGGAGATCATCGAATCCATCAACCCGTACCACGCGTACCACTACTTCACCCACCAAACGGGCAAGGCGTTCCTGTCGCTCGGTTCCATCTTTCTCGTGGTCACCGGCGGCGAGGCGCTCTATGCCGACATGGGCCACTTCGGACGCAAGCCCATCGCCTACGGCTGGTACGGAATGGTTCTGCCGTCACTCGTTCTCAACTATTGGGGACAGGGAGCATTTCTTCTGAAGAACCCCGAGGACGTCGAGAGCATCTTTTTCCGGATGGTTCCCGAGTCGATCCTCGTTCCCATCGTGATCCTCGCAACCATGGCCACGATCATCGCCTCTCAAGCGCTCATCTCGGGCGTGTTCTCACTCACCGCCCAGGCCGTACAACTCGATTACCTGCCGCGAATTGCGATCCGCCATACATCGCAGAAGCACTCCGGACAGATCTACGTTCCGCTCGTCAATTGGCTGCTCATGATCGCTTGCATCGGACTGGTGCTCGGCTTCCGTTCGTCGAGCAACCTCGCCGCCGCCTACGGAATCGCCGTCACCATGACCATGGCGATCACCACGCTCATCTTCTTCCGGGTATTGGTCGATCGTTGGAACTGGAACCGCTACAAGGCTCTTGCGCTGTGCGTGCCGATGATCTTCATCGAACTCGGGTTCCTCGGCGCCAACATCGTGAAGATCCCCCACGGCGGCTGGTTCGCTCTGGCGGTCGGCGTGGTCCTCATGGTGCAGATGCAGACATGGCGTCGTGGGCGCATGCTCGTTGCCGAGCGCATCCACCGCGGTGAACGGCCCATCGAAGAAGTTCTCGACGAGGCCGAGGACATCAAGCGCGTGACCGGCACTGCAGTGTTCATGTTCAAGGACCTCGGCAAAGCACCGCCGGCCTTGGTGAACAACCTCCGACACAACAAGGTGTTGCACACCACCACTCTCATCGTTTCGGTGGCGACCTCGCCGGCACCGCGCGTCGCTCCGGCCGATCGGGCGCACGTCACCAAGATCGCCCCCGGCGTCTTCCAGGTGCAGCTCGAGTTCGGCTTCATGGACGAACCCGACGTACCCGCGGTGCTCTCCCGGATCGAGATGCGCGGTCTCTCGTACGACCCCGACGACGTCACGTACTTCATCGGTCGCGAGTCGATCGTGGCCGGCAAAGCGCCCGGCATGCATCCGTTGGCCGAGCAGTTGTTCGTTCTCCTCAATCGCGGCGCCGACAGCGCCAGCCGCTTCTTCAATCTCCCGGTCGACCGGGTCTTCGAAGTCGGCTCGCGCGTCGAGATCTGATCGCGGCGCGGCAATTCAGCCGAGATCGTCGCTCCACATGGTCGCCATGTCCACAACCTTGGCTCGCAGCCCTTTGAAGCCATAACCAAGGGTCGTGAGAAAGGCCTCGGCCTCGAGTAGACCGGCGTCGGCGGCCGCCTTCTCGGTCGCGGTCACGCCGTTCAGACGAACCTCGTAACGCAGGTTGAAGAACTCGAGTTTCCGGTCGTAGGTGAACGTCCCCTCGACCGTGTAGGCAGACACGAAGATGTCGTGCTCGTCGACGGCCGCCATCAACCGCGCCCTCGTGCGTTCATCGAGGCCGTCGAATCGTCCGCGCACGGTGACGCGATACACACCAGCTGCCGGATCGGTCATGTGCGGAACACCCGGTCGAGGAGGTCGTGCGCTCGCCGACGGTGATCGTCCTCGGAATCCCGCAGAGCCTCCCAGAGCGATCTCCACTTCGCTTCTTCCACCGCGAATTTGCGGCCCAGTCGCTCCACGATGTCGGCCGTGAATTCAATGTGGGGCTGGACACCCCAGGCCGAGCCGATCCGAAACGCCGCGTCCGCGTGCGGCAAGCGGGCCAACAGTTCGGCGCCATTCGGAGCCGAGATGGCGTCCTCGTGCCACACGGCCCATCGTCCGTCGAGGGTTGGTTCGCACACGTCATCGAAGGCACTGAAGATGCGATGCGTTCGTTCCATCCGACGAACCGAACCTCCTTCGGCACGGGCGAGAACCTGCGCTCCGAAGCAGATGCCGAGATACGGCCGGTCACTTCCCCGCCACTGCCGAACCCACTCGATCTCCTGCTCGGCCGGCGCCGCACAGAACCCCTCGGCCACTGAAGTGGGGGAACCCAGAACCACGAGGGCGTCGGCATCGGGCAAGGCCGGTGAATCTTCGCGGTACACGCGACACAACGACCAATTTCGTTCTTCGACCCATGAACCCAGATTTCCCAATTCGTGGGCGATCTCGCGGTGTGAGAGAACGGCGAGACGGGTCATGAGACGAGGTTAGGCGGGAGACACCCGATCAGATCGGGTAGACGACACCCGTCAACTCTTCGCTGATCTGCCACAGCCGCTTCGCGTCCGCATCGCTGCGCGCCCTCCGGCTCGGAGTCTCGAGCCGAGGCGTACCAAAGGCCATCCATCGTGGGCCGAAGAACTCGCCACCTCGCGCATCGGGATCGACACAGGCCCGAACCAATGCTTCGGCACCTTGTTCCGACGAACGGACGAGAACCCCGGTGAAGTTGCGCATCACGAAATTGGTGGTCGAGGTGCCGCTCTTACCGAGTTCGGTACGCGCCGTGCCCGGGTGCGAACACAGACCGATCACTCCGTTCGCTGCCGAACGCAGACGTCGATCGAGTTCACGGGTGAAGAGAAGGTTGGCCAACTTGCTCTGGAAATAGGCACCCCAACGGTTGTACCGACGACCGACGTACATCAGGTCGTCGAGTACGACCCGACCCGGGCGATGCCCCATGCTCGACACGTTCACGATGCGACCACCGCCATCGCGAACAAGGGTCGGCATCAGAAGTCCGGTCAGGGCAAAGTGTCCGAAGTGATTGATTCCGATCTGGGCTTCGAAACCATCCGGTGTCACCGTGCGATCCAGAGCCATGACCCCTGCATTGTTCAGAAGGACGTCGACGGATCGCCCCGATCGATTGATCCTCTCGGCGAAGGCTCTCACGGTCGACAGGTCGCCGAGATCGACCGATTCGACTTCCACCGATCCGCGAACTCCCGATTCCCTGATGCGTTGCGCTGCGGCTTCGGCTTTGTCGGCATTGCGGCAAGCCATGAGCACCGTGGCTCCGGCGGCGGCCATCTGACGAGCGGCCGCGAAACCGATACCACTGTTGGCGCCGGTGACGATCGTCGTGCGACCCGTCAGGTCGAACGCGATGCCGATGTCGGGTTCACTCGGCATGTGCACTCCAGAACGATACGAGCGCGGCAGCGGCTCCTGCTGGGTCTTCGAGCATCCACCAATGTCCGCGGCCTTCCAATTCGATCACCGTTGCCCCGAGGCGATTCGCGACGTCGCGCGCCATCTGCGGAGTTCCCGGGTAGGGATCGGCCGTCGGAATGATCACTGCGCCACCATTCGTTGAAGCAATCCTCGCGATGTGGTCACCGAGTTCGCGCATGGCCGGTTGGGCCGCTGACCGATACAGCGCGAGGATGCAACGTCCCATTGTTTCGTCGACCCCCGCCGCCACGGATTCGGCCACGTCGGCGCTCATTCCCAGACCCACGAAGGCGACTGTTTTGTCGGCCATCGGCAAGCCGACCAGACCTTCCACCATTGCTTCACCGACTTCCGGTGTTTGCCAACCCAACGCGGCGTCGTGCCACTTGTAATCGGGGTGAACCAATCCCCCGCAGTCAGCCGCCCATGTGACGACATTGGCCGGTCGAGCCGCGAGCATTCCGTACACGTGTCCGGCTCCCCAATCGTGACCGATCACGTCGACTGGCTCGCGAAAACTTTCGACGACATCGATGAGCCAGTCGCGATATTCACGTTGCGTGGCGTTCCAATCGTCGGGCACCGGCGCGCCGAAACCCGGTGGTGACACGTGCTCGATCCGAGCGCAACCCCGTGCCGTGAGTTCGTGTGTGAGCGTTCGCCAGATCGCCGAGGTTTCGGGATTGCCGTGGACGAACAATTTCGGACGGGACAACGGGGCGATGCCAGACATCACACCGAGTGTCCCACATCGATGACCGGCCCCGACGAGTGCAGGTCAGTAGCCTGAGCAGACGATGAGTGACCCCCGCCATCGCCCGTTCGTCATCACGGCTGTCGTCGCCGTGGCGGCCGCTTGCCTGGCCGTGGCTCTCACCTCGGGTGGTTCGTCGGGATCCTCCACGAACGGTCCGGTACCCACCGAACCATCGACCAGCATGGTCACGACCGACGCTCCCGGTGATTCGGCGGCTCCGTCCTCGATCGAGCCAACGGATTCCATTCCCGGCGGAGAGGACGTCGACTCGCTCGCTCCACATCAGCAGGATCTGGTCGGTGCCGATCCGGCGGCCACCGAAGAGTGCGCCCTCACCCAGCGCAGCCTGAACTCGGCATCGAGTGGGAGCGACGTCGTATGTCTGCAAGAAGCACTCCGCGAGGCGGGTTACTACTCGGGCGACATCACCGGTGCGTACGACAACTCGGTCATCGCCGCGGTGGAGAAGCTCCAAACCGATCGTGATCTCTTCGTGGACGGCAAGGTCGGCCGGGAGACCGCGTTGTCTCTTGGCATCTGGCCCGATGAGGACTCTCTCGTCGTTCGCACTCCACCACCGCCGCCGGGTGCCGTCGATCTCATGGGATTCCCGTTGTCGACGGTGGCCACGAATGGACCCGATGCCCCTCCGCTCCCCGAGAACTCCGGTTCCGGACGCCGTGTCGTCTATTCACGGGCCGGTCAGCGCGTGTGGGCGGTCGACGAGAACGAAACAGTCATTCGCTCGTGGCTCGTGTCGGGCAGCAAGTACAACAACGAAACCCCGGGAACTCATCGGGTGTACAGCCGGTCGGATGTCTCCACCGCTTGGAACGGAAAAGCATTCCTTCCCAAGATGATTCGTTGGTTGAAGACCGACATCGGAAACATCGGTTTCCACGCCATCCCGCTGCATCGCTCGGACAACTCGCCGTACCAGACCGAGGCCGAACTCGGCAGCCGCCTGAGCGGTGGCTGTCAACGGCAGGCCAATGCCGACGCCGACTTCATGTGGGAGTTCGCCCAGATCGGCACCGTCGTCGTCGTGATCTGAGAAATCACCGCCCGAATAACCGAATCGGCGACCGTCGTTCAGCGGCTTGTGTCGATCAGTCGGCCGAGCATGTTCTGCCCGGCGCTCATGTCGGTTCGATCGGTGTTGCCGAGGGCCGACAGATAACTCACGGCCACGTAGTCGGCCTCCACGAGCCCGCCATCTGTGTCCTCGGGAAGAGCAACTGCGTCACCCCACTGCATGCGCACGTGGAACGAACCTTCGTGCCCGAGTTTTGGTTCGAGAACGGCACGACTCATCCGACGCGGCGGTTCATGGCCGACCCGGGCGAGCTTCCAGCCCTTGATGTCGGCGAGTTCGCGATTCGGAACGTTGAGGTTCACCACCACCGGTGTGGTCGGCATGGAGGACACGAGTCCTTCCACGAAGGCCGCTGCCACTGCTGCGGCCGATTCCCACTTCTGCCCGATCAACATGTCGTCCCAACCCTGGCCCTCGACACCGAATCCGGTCACTGCTTGGCTCACCGCGACCCCGGACACCAAACCGTTGCGCGCCGTGAGCGCGGCACCCACGGTCCCCGAGTGATACACGGAGCGTCCGACGTTCACGCCCGGGTTGATGCCGGACACCACGAGGTCGAACGGGTCACCGAAAGCGCCCAGGCGCGAGAACATCACGCACAACGCCGGCGGACCGGTGACGGCCCAGGCTTCGTCGATTCCCCCCACGCGGGCCTGGTGGACTTCGGGCTGGATCAGATGCAGCGCGCCCAGTGCGGCGCCGGCACCGGAGAATTCTCGATCGGGAGCGGCGATCACGACGTCACCGAAGGGTCGCATGGCACGAGCCAAGACGTGCAGTCCGATCGAATCGATGCCGTCGTCGTTGGTCACCAGAATCCGCATGGCTCCATCGTTGCCGATCTCTGCGCCTCGGGTGGTATCGCCGAGGTGAACGGCGGGCTACTTGCCGGTGAAACGTGCCGGCCGGCGTTCGAGGAAGGCCGCCACACCCTCGCGGTGGTCGTCACTCTTGAAACTCGCCGACATCGCCGACGTGTGACGGACCATGTGATCGCTGACCGACGCCGTGAGACCTTCGTAGGTGAGTTGTTTGATCAGGCGGTGCGAGTGCGGTGAACCAGCAGCCACTCGCTCGGCGAGCTCGCGGGCCCGCGTCGGCAGTTCGTCCGATTCCACGATGTCGAGTACATAACCGAGACGAAGTGCCTCGGCGGCATCGATCATGTCGCCCGTGTAGGTCAGACGAAGCGCGTTCTGCAGACCGATGATCCGAGGCAACAGCCAGGTGCCAGCACCGGTGTCGGGAACGAGACCACGGTGCACGAAGTTCCAGGCGAACTTCGCCTTCGGCGTGGCAATACGAAGATCGCACTGCGACGTGAATTCGGCTCCCATTCCCACTGCCGGTCCGTCGATCGCGCAGATGGTGGGCTTGGAACAACTCACGAGCGGCCACCACTTGTCGGTTTCTTCGGCCGTCCCGCGCAGACCACGCTGTTCACCGGGAATGGTGGAGAGGTCGGCTAGATCGGTCCCGGCGCAGAAGGAGCCCGGCACCCCGGTCACGATCAGAACACCGATCGCGTCGTCGCAACTCGCCTCATGGACCGCGGCGATGAAATCTCCAAGAACCGCGAAAGTCATGGCGTTCTTCTTCTCGGGCCGATCGATGGTGATGGTGCCGATTCGGCCGTCGCGCGTGTACTTGATGTGATCGCCCATGGGACGAAGCGTACGACTTCAGGCGGGTGAGGTCGTGACCGGCGATGATTCGATCGAAGCCGTCGAATCGGGTGCGTCCGGCGCCACCGTGGTCGTGGTCGTCGAAGTGGTGGTGGTCGGCATGGTCGGCTTCTCGTTCGCGGCCTCGACGTCCTCGCCGTACACCCACACCTTGGTACCGATCGGCAACATCTTGCTGTCCCACAGCATGTCCATGGCCGGCACGCTCACCCGAACGCACCCGTGCGATGCCGGATAGTTCGGAATGCTGCGTGAACCATGGATCGCGATTCCGCCGTTGAAATACTTCGGTCGATAGATCTCCCCGAGATCACCGGCCCACCAGCCCTCCGACCTCTCTCGTCGGATCTTGAACCGACCTGAGTCCGTGATCGAACGACCGAGTTCCCACTTGGTCGGGTCCTTCTGGTTTTGTTCCAGATACCACTGGCCACTGCCCGTGCTGGTGTTCAGGACCCACAGGACTTCTGCATCGTTGACCACGAGGAGAAGCTGACGTGTCTTGTCGACCTCGACGACCACTCCGGGATCGGTCGTCTGCGGACGGGGACGCAACGTGATCGTCGTCAGCGCGGCGGCCGTGGCGTCGTCCACCCGACCGGAGGGCTCGAGACCCGAGAACTTCTGAAAAGCCATCACGGCTTGACGAGTCGTGAGACCGAAGTCGCCGTCCACTCCGCTCAACCAGAATCCGGCGTCCAACAACCGTTGCTGAACACGCGCCGTCTCGGCTCCGTCCTTCTGACCGACTGCGACCAACGGTGCGTCGACCGCCGGAACCTCGAGCGTCGTCGTGGTGACCGGGACCGTCGTGGTGGTCGAGGTCGTGGTGGACGTCGAAGTGGACGTCGACGTCGTGGTGCTGGTCGCCTGTGTCGTGGTGGTCACGTCGAGCGCGTCGGCCGCGGTGCAGGCCCCGAGCGCGAGCGCAACGGCAATCACCCGCCCGAACACGCCGGCACGTCGCATGGTCATCGACGCAAAGTACCGACTATCGAGGTCCGAGTGTGGGCAGCCGGACGGAGGAAACCCCCATCAGGCGTGGCACCATAGGTGTGTGACATCCGCCCAAGTTTCCGAGATCTTCGATGCCGGTCAGTGGACGAAGGTTCCGGGATTCGACTTCACCGACATCACGTATCACCGCGCCAAGGCCCACGGCACCGTTCGTGTCGCCTTCAACCGGCCCGAAGTCCGCAATGCTTTCCGGCCGCACACGGTCGACGAGCTCTACACGGCCCTCGAACACGCTCGACAGTCGACCGACGTGGGTTGCGTGATCCTCACCGGTAACGGACCGTCGCCGCGCGATGGTGGCTGGGCCTTCTGTAGTGGTGGCGATCAACGCATCCGAGGGCGCGACGGATACAAATACGCCGAAGGAGACACCGCGGCATCGATCGATCCGGGACGTAGCGGCCGACTCCACATCCTCGAAGTGCAACGACTCATCCGCTTCATGCCCAAGATCGTGATCTGTGTCGTCCCCGGATGGGCGGCTGGTGGTGGGCACAGCCTGCATGTGGTCGCCGACCTCACATTGGCGAGTCGTGAACACGCCCGTTTCAAGCAGACCGACGCCGACGTCGCGAGTTTCGACGGTGGTTTCGGTTCGGCGTATCTCGCCCGCCAGGTCGGACAAAAATTTGCCCGGGAGATCTTCTTCCTCGGGCGTGAGTACTCGGCCGAAGACGCTCACCGCATGGGCATGGTGAACGCGGTCGTACCTCACGCCGAACTCGAATCGACCGCACTGCAGTGGGCGGCCGAGATCAACGGAAAGAGTCCGACCGCACAGCGCATGCT
>JBEGQB010000056.1:0-9046 GCA_041181165.1 Actinomycetota bacterium | reverse complement strand
GCCGCCACGCGTCCGATTTCTTCGAGCACGATGGCGACCTCGGTGATGCCGAGGCCCGCTCCACCGACGCTCTCGGGCAGGCCGATACCGATGAGTCCGGCGTCGGCGAGGGTCTTCCAGAGCGCCATGTCGGTGGCGGAATCGGTGGCCATCACCGACTTCACGTGTTCGGGAGTGCAGCGGTCACCGAGGATCTGCTTGGCGAGGCCGCGCAGTTCGTTCTGGTCGGATGAGAATGCGAAGTCCATCAGCGGGCCGCCCTCGGGAAACCGAGCGAGAACATGGTGATCAGGTCGCGCTGCATTTCGTTCGTTCCGCCACCGAAGGTGAGGATCAACATTCCGCGGTAGAGGTTCTCGAGACGAGCGCGCAGGATCGACCCCGGAGTTCCGCTCTTCAGATAACCGGGTGGGCCGAGGATCTCGAAGAGCAGCCGGAACGCTTCGAGGTAGAACTCGGTGCCGTACACCTTGATCGACGAGCAGTGGCCGACGTCGAGAACGCCCTTGGTGGCTTCCCACGCCGACTGCCAATTCATGAGGCGCAGCACGTCGAGTTTGGCGTGCACGCGGGCGAGGTTGAGTTGCACCCATTCCTGATCGGCAATACGTCGTCCGTCGGGAAGTTTGGTCGACTTCGCCCAATCGAGCGTGTCGGCCAGTGCACGCTCCACCACGCCGGTCGAGCAGAGCGTGACTCGCTCGTGGTTCAGCTGGTTCGTGATGAGGGTCCAGCCCTTGTTCTCCCCACCGACGCAGTTGGCCACCGGCACCCGAACGTCGTCGAGGAACATCGCATTGATGTCGTGCTCGCCGATCAGGTTCAGGCGTTGGAGCGTGATCCCCGGAGTGTTCATCGGCATGATGACGATGCTGATGCCCTTGTGCTTCGGGGCATCGGCATCGGTTCGAACCGCCAGCCAGCAGTAGTCGGCATCACTGGAAAGCGAGGTCCACATCTTCTGGCCGTTGATGACGTATTGGTCGCCGTCACGCACGGCGCGGGTCTGGAGGGACGCGAGGTCGGTACCGGCTCCCGGTTCGGAGTAACCGATGCAGAAGTGGACGTCACCGGCGAGGATCTTGGGAAGGAAGAACGCCTTTTGATCGTCGGTTCCGAAATTCATGATCGTCGGACCGACGGTGTTGATACTGAGCATCGGCACCGGCGCGCCGGCGCGCATCGACTCGTCGAAGAAGATGAACTGTTCGATGGCGCTGCGACCCTGCCCGCCGTACTCCTTGGGCCAACCGATTCCTGCCCAACCATCGGCGCACATCTGCTTCCACACCCGGCGTGGCGCCTTGCCGATTCCGTGGCTGGTGTTGAGCTCGGCGACCGTCGACTGGTCGAGCAACTTCTCGTAATAACTCCGCAGTTCGGCGCGCATCGCCTCCTGCTCGGGTGTGTAACCGATTTCCATGTATTCCCCCGGAGGACGTGTCCTTCGGTTCTAGCAGAACACCTCCGGTCCGAGCCGAGGCGGGTGTGGGGGCCGACGACCGTCACAACTACTCTCGATGGCGGACGGGAGGCGCCGTGGCGAAGGATCTGAAACTTGGATGGCACATCGGCTACTGGGGTCGCTCGATGCCGGCCGGAGTGCCCGAAACGCTGTCGATGATCGAGTCGCTCGGCTACGACTCGGTCTGGACGGCCGAATCGTGGGGCAGTGACGCGATCTCACCTCTTGCGTGGTGGGGAGCCGGCACGTCGCGGCTGCGACTCGGCACCAACATCGTTCAGTTGTCGGCGCGTACCCCGACGGCCACTGCAATGGCCGCCATCACCATGGACCACCTCTCGGCTGGCCGTTTCTGTCTCGGACTCGGTGTGAGCGGTCCGCAGGTCGTCGAAGGTTGGTACGGCCAACGATTCAACAAGCCGCTCGCTCGCACACGTGAGTACGTCGGCATCATCCGCAAGATCCTCCAACGCGAAGAGCGCCTCACCAACGAAGGTCCGGAGTATCCGATTCCGGCGCGCGATGGGCTCGGCTTGGGAAAGGCGCTCAACGTGATGACCCATCCGGTGCGCGCCGACCTACCGATCTTCCTCGGTGCCGAAGGGCCCAAGAACGTCGCGCTGGCTGCCGAAATCGCCGATGGCTGGTTCCCGATCTTCTATGCACCGCGCCACGAAGAGTTGTACGCCCCGCATCTCGCCGAGGGCTTCGCCCGACCCACGGCCCGCCGACGTCCGGAGGACTTCGAAATCCTGGCCACGGCCACGGTGGCGATCGACGACGATCTCGAGCGTGCCTACGACCGTCTACGACCAACTCTTGCGCTGTACGTCGGCGGAATGGGCGCCCAAGAGATGAACTTCCATGCCGATGTGTTCCGTCGTCTCGGTTACGAAGCGGCGGTCGACAAGATTCAGGACCTCTTCCTCAACGGCAAGCAGACCGAGGCGATCGCTTCGGTACCGAATGCGATGGTGGATGAGATCTGTCTCGTCGGCCCGGCGGCAAAGATCAAGGACGATCTCGACGCATGGCGCGAGAGCCGAGTGACGACGATCCTGATCGGCGGTTCACCGGACACTTTGCGCACGATGGCCGAGTTGGTGCTGGGTTAGGACCGAACATGACGATGCCCGACTACTTGCGCGAACTCGCGGCGCGCGTGTCCAACTGGGGTCGATGGGGGAGTGACGATCGCCGTGGCACGCTGAACCTGATCGACGCGGCCGCAGTGAGTCGAGGCATTGGGGCGGCGCGTCAAGGCAAGTCGTTCTCGCTCGCCTATCCCTTCGACGAGAACGGACCACAACTCGGATTCATTCCGGGTCGGATCAATCCGGAACGCACGATGGTTTCGATCAACCATTCGCTCACCGGCGATCCGGGCGACTTCACGTCGAGTGATGACGCGGTGTCCATGGGCATCCAAGCCTCCACCCATCTGGATTCACTCGCTCATGTGGGTTACGACGGCCTGCTCTACAACGGAGTCCCGATGAGCACCACCGACGAGGCCGGCTCGCACGAGTTCGGAATCCAGACCATGGGCCCGATCGTTTCCCGAGGGGTATTGCTCGACATCGCACGCTTGAAGGGCGTCGACTACTTCGACGAGAACTATGCAATCGGTGGCGACGATCTCGACGCCGCGGCCGCCAAGGGCGGCGTGAAGGTGATGCCGGGTGACGTGGTGTGCGTTCGCACCGGGCACATGCACTGGTTGAACGTCGGCAACAAGATCCACTACTCGACTCCAACGCCCGGCCTCGGGCAGAAGAGCATCGAGTGGATCCGCGACAACGACGTGGCCATCGTGGCGACCGACACCATCGTGTTCGAGTGCTATCCACCCGAAGATCCCGAGGCGATGCTTCCCGTGCACATGATCAACATTCGAGACATCGGCCTCGTTCAGGGCCAGAACTGGATGCTCGACCCTCTGGCTGCTGATTGTGCGGCCGACGGACAATACGAGTTCCTACTCACTGCCACGCCGCTTCCCTTCACCCGAGCAGTCGGCGGACCGGTAGCGCCGACGGCGATCAAGTAGGTGAGACGTCTTTCGGCAGTCCCGCCCAGGCGGTTCCGGCCGGTGTGAGGTGTCGATCCCAGTCGAGATACGCCGACTCCTGGGTGTCCTTCGTGGCGGCGATTCCCGGTTCGAAGTAGGCCGAGTCGATCGCCACGCCGTCCTGCCATGCCGAAGCGAGGGCGCGCACGGTGGCTTCGGTGAAGAGTTCGGCATCGGCGGCGTTCTCGGTGCGGGCCGATCGACTGGCGCGATATGCGGCGACGGTGATCGGCAGGTCGGGTCCTTCTTCGGCCACTCGGTGGAGCATCGAGAGCGCACGTTCCTCCCAGCGACGCAATGATTCGTCGTCGATCACCGAATCCTCGGCGAGGTCGGAGCGCAACTTCACGCCGACGATGTCGATGGCTCCGGCCAGATCGGGCAGTACGCGGTCGGCTCGACCCGGGATCACGACGGTGCCATCGCGGAGCCCGCGCAAGAACGTCTTCCATCGCAGGTGATCCTGTCGACGGGCAGCTTCGGCCGCCGGCACCGTGGCGTCGACCGGTCGGACGGTACGCACGCCAAAAGATCCGGCGACCGGTGGTCCGCCGCGCAGTACTCGCCACGCGTTTCGCCACGCGACGACCATCGTGTCGACGAGTTCGCCGTGGCGAGTGGCGTCAGCGGGCTCTCGACGGGCCGCGAAGGCGATCGGGTCGTCGATCGGGAACCATCCGGCGACGCGGTCACCGAAGACCTCGGCTACTGCTTCGACGAATCGTGGCCAGTGGCGGTCCGCTGACTTGGCGTCGGTGAAACCCCGCTCGTCGTCGAACCAACGCGGGACGTTGCGGTCGAGCAGTATCGGCCAGATGCCGATACCGACGGTCCGGGCAGCGGTGATCACATCGGAATACCACTCGACCCAGCGACCATCGAGATCGTGACCCATCGCCGCTCGAGGTTGGAGCCGCGACCAGTCGAACCCCAGACGCACACGGCTGACACCGTGTGCGGCGAGCACCGCCAGGTCGTCGGCGAAGCGAGTGTCGAAACCGTTGCCTGTTCCCCCGATCGGAGCGTCGCTCGTGGCCGATGCACCGAGGACGACGAGAGCAGGTAGAGAGACGCCGTGGGCGATCACGGATCAGACGAACGGACCGCGGGTCCAGAGTTCGCCGGTGTCGTGCAAACCACCGAGCGATCGTTCGCGGACCAAGGCGACCACGTCGATTTCTCCGAGACCGCGCAAGGTGACCGGCTCGTGGTTCTTGAGGAACACCTCGCGGATATCGGGATCGAGATCGTTACGAGCGGCGAGGATCTCGTCCTCCCCGGCGGCATCGCACAGGCGAGAGGCCTGATTGACCGACGTGCCGATGTAGTCCTCGCCCTGGAACATGAGCACCTGACCGGTGGCCAGACCGGTGCGCAGCTTGAGAGGGGCGCAGACGTCGGCGCACTGCCGGCGCAGATCGAGCGCGAAGTTGATTGCCTGCTTTTGCTCGACGGCGACGATCATGCAGCCGTCTCCGAGCCACTTGTCGACGCGGACCCCGCATTGCGCGGCGACATCGCGGACCTGGGCCCTAAAGCGCGTGAGGATCTCGCCTGCCGACAGATCACCATTGGAGGCGGTGTACTTCGTGAAACCGGAAAGGTCCACGAACACGAAGGTGCGCTCGACTTTCATGCCTTCGGGCAGGCTACCGGCGGACTCGACGGCTGCCGGTCCGGGTGGCGGGACTAGCGTGCGGTCATGGCCGGGCGTTTCACCTACTCACGCTGGGATGGAACGCAGCAGGGATTCGACATCGACAACTCGTCGTTGTTCGACGAAATGGCCGATGACCTCCTGGCCTACGGAGACCTTCGGGGTGCGCTGCGTCGTCTCATGAATCGCGGCGCGACCGACCCCAACGGTGAACGGATGATGGGGCTGCAGGAGATGCGTCGTCGTCTGAAGGAGCGCCGACAGGAACTCCTCGAACGCGGTGACCTCGGCGGCGTCTACAAGGAAATCGCCGACGAACTCGACGACATCGTCGATGAGGAACGTCACGCGGTCGATCAATCGGTGCTGGATGCGCAAAAGAGCGGCGACGAACGTCGTCAGGAGAATGCCGCCCGGACGGCCGAGGACCGCCACTTCCGCCTCGACATGCTCCCCGACGATCTGGCCGGAAAGGTGCGCGAACTCGGCGCCTACGACTTCGAGTCGAAGGAGGCCGAGCAGCGGTTCGAGCAGTTGATGGATAAGTTGCGCCAGCAGCTCGCCCAGCAGATGGTCGATCAGATGTCGTCGGCGGTCCAGAACATGACGCCGCAGGACATGCAGCGCATGAAGGACATGATGACCGCGCTGAACGAGATGATCGACAAGCAGCAGCGCGGTGAAGATCCCGGTTTCGAGGACTTCATGAAGGAGTTCGGCGACTTCTTCCCGGAGAACCCGCAGAACCTCGATGAACTCCTCGAGCAGATCGCTCAGCGGATGGCCGCGGCACAGGCGATGCTCAATTCGATGACACCCGAGCAGCGCGCGCAGCTCGAGCAGTTGTCACAACAGCTGATGCAGGACATGGAACTGCAACAGCAGATGGCGCAGTTGAGCGCCAACATGCAGCAGATGTTCCCTGGGCTGCCCTGGGAGCGTGGCTACGAGATGCAGGGCCAGGACCCGATGGGTTTCGAACAGGCCATGCAGACGATGCGAGATCTCGGAGATCTCGATCAGCTGGAAGATCTGATGCGGAATCCGTCGTCACCGCAACAACTGGCCGAGGCCGACATGGATCGCGTCCGGGACCTCATGGGCGACGACGTCGCCAACGCCATGGATCGGTTGTCGAAGTTGGTTCAAGAACTCGAACGCGAGGGCCTCATCCGTCAGAAGGAAGGCAAGATCGAGGTCACACCCAAGGGCATGCGGCAGATCGGCTCGAAGGCGTTGCGCGATCTGTTCTCACGACTGGCCAAGGACAAGTTGGGACAGCATCAGATCAGTCCGATGGGCCAAGGTCACGAGCGTACCTACGACACCAAGCCCTACGAGTACGGCGATCCGTTCAATCTCGATCTCCATCGCACGATCCGCAACGCACTCAACCGACGTGGAGTCGGCACTCCGGTGCGTCTGTCGCCCGACGACTTCGAGATCGAGCGCACCGAACATCTGACGCGCTCGGCCACCGTGCTGATGCTCGACGCGTCGTACTCGATGTATCGAGACGACCGCTGGGGACCGGCCAAGAAGGTGGCGGTGGCCCTTCAGTCGTTGATCTCCTCGCAGTATCCGCGCGACTATCTCGGAATCCTGATGTTCGGGCACGTCGCGTGGGAGATCAAGTCCGATGAACTCGTGGAGGCGACGATTCCGGGCATGCAGGGCACCAACATGCACCACGCGCTAGGTCTGGCCCGCAAGATGCTGGCCCGGCAGAACGGCAACAAGCAGATCATCATGATCACCGACGGTGAACCGACTGCTCACATCACGCCACAGGGTGATGCGTGGTTCACGTACTTCGATGGCTACGAAGCCCAGCAACTCACGGTGGAAGCGACGTTGCGCGAAGCGGTGCGTTGCGCCAAGGAGAACATCCGGATCAACACGTTCATGCTCGATGCCGATGCGTACTTGCGGCAGTTCGTCGAGCAGATGTCTTCGCTCAACGGCGGACGAGCGTTCCTCACGAGCAGCAACAACCTGGGTGATTACGTGCTCGTGGATTTCCTCGAGCACAAGAAGAAGGTGTCTCGTGGCGGGCGTGGCCGCCGAGCCTCCTGACCACCCTCGTTGTTCTGGTGAGGTTTTTTCACCGCATAGGTGAAGATCCCCCACCAGAAAAAGGCTGATTCGCTCAGAGAGCCGGGTGTGTGTGAGCAAAAGTGCCGGCTGGGTTTTCCCAACCGGGGACGATCCACACACGCAACATGAATGACGATCGATCGACGGGGGATCCGTCCACGAGTTCGCATCTGCCACCGGTGATCGGTTCGTCGAGTGGAAGCACGATTGCATCGTCGACTTCGCACGCGCTCGGGTGCAGGTGCCACATGGACGCCTGACCGACGAACATGTCGGCCGGTGGGTCACTCACTTCCCAGACCGTGTACTGCACCCCGACGATCGGTGCGTCGGAGTCAGCGGTGAGATACAGGAGTGCGAAAGGCGAATCGATGCTGGGTGCCGACGAGTCGCTCGTGCCGCGCAACACCATTTGCCCCACTCCACTCGCCACCGGGCCTATGGGAGCCCAGCCGTCGGCAAGTGCATCGGCAAGCGTGGGCCACGAAAGGGCCACCCGCCGAACCTCGACGAGCTGTTGGCCGATTTCGGCACGATCAGCGGGAGAGAGCGATGTTGCCATCGGCATCGGCGACGTCGTATGAACATGTAGTTCTCCGGCGACGTACGAGGCGTCGTCGACCCACCCCGAAACGGCGATTCCGGGAATGGCGGCCGCAAAAACGACGAGTGCCGACAAAGTGTCGAAACGAAGCCCAGGAGCCCCGAGTAGTTCGGTACCGGCGAGCAAAGTGCCACCGATCAGTGATGCCACGATCACGCTCGCAGCGAGAACCACGAATTCGAAACTGTTGAGAGATCGCGAGTATCCATCGAAGGGGCCAAAGGGGTAGCCGGCTGTTCTTGTGAAGACGAGCAGTAGAGCTGGAACGAGCGCAACTGCCAAGGCACAGAGGAGGGACCGCCGGCCACCGATCAACAGCAATAGTCCGATGCTGATCTGAACGACGCCGATGGCGGCGAGGGCTGCTCCCTCCCATCGCCAATCGTGGGACCGACCGGGCGCGACCAGTAGATGAAGTGAGCCGAGAGCCACCAGCGCGCTCACGAGAATGCCTCGCAAGGTGATGGAGGCTGACCGGTGGCTGGGGGGCACGAGGGCGAGTCTGCCAGCCGACCTCGCGGCCGTTCACGCCGACGGACGGGCCCGGCGGTGGATTGGAGGCCTCGGTTACCCATGGGTAACATAGGGTCATGACCGATTTCAACCTCGCTCTCAACGACGACCAGCTTCAGTTGAAGGACTGGATTCACGAGTTCGCCAAGGACGTCATGCGTCCGAACGCCGAGGAGTGGGACGACCGCGAAGAGTTCCCGTGGCCGATCGTCCAAGAGGCGGCCAAGATCGGTCTGTACGGCGTGGAGTTCATGATGAACGCGATGAGCGACAACACCGGGCTCACCTTGCCGGTCGCCATCGAGGAGATCTTCTGGGGCGATGCCGGCCTCGGCATGGCGATCATGGGTTCGGGTCTGGCCGCCGCCGGAATCAGTGGCAATGGAACTCCCGAGCAGGTGATCGAGTGGGTGCCGCAGTGTTACGGCACCGCCGACGACGTGAAGCTCGGCGCGTTCTGCGTGAGCGAGCCCGATGCCGGCTCCGATGTGTCGTCGCTGCGCACGCGCGCCGTGTACGACGAAGCCAATGACGAATGGGTGCTGAACGGCACCAAAGCGTGGATCACCAATGGTGGAATCGCCGACGTGCACGTGGTGGTGGCGGCCGTCGATCCGGCGCTCAAGGGGCGCGGACAGG
>JBEGQB010000055.1:0-9163 GCA_041181165.1 Actinomycetota bacterium | reverse complement strand
CGAGACTTCTTCGAGTCCTTCGACGGCTGAGAGCACCGAAATGGCCGGTGTGATGATGCCGTCGCCGTAGAGCAGCGAGGTTCCGAACACGCCCAGCGTCACGAGGATGCCGGCTTTGGCGGCCGTCGGTACTCGAGGGCCATCATCGGAGCGACGGGGCATGACGAGGGCGGTGAGGGCGAGGATCCCACCTTCACCGCGGTTGTCGGCGCGCATCACGAACATCAGGTACTTGACCGAGATGATGAGGATCAGTGCCCAGAACGCAAGCGAGCAGACGCCGAACACGTTGATCCGGTCGACGGCCATCACGTGCGACTTCTCGGTGAAGGCTTCCTTCAACGCGTAGAGCGGGCTCGTTCCGATGTCGCCGTACACGACGCCGAGGGCACCGAGGGCAAGAGCCACCGTGCCGACCTGGGTGTGGTGGTGCCCGTCGTGTCCGTGTGCTTCGGGCGGCGCCGAGGCTTCGCCGGCGGTTTCGGTGGCCACGAGGGAGAGACGCTAGCCGAGGGTTGAAGACCGGACTTGGTTGGGTCAGGCGGTCGTGACTCGGTAGTCGGTCACTTGCGTGTCGTCGACACCGAGGTCGGCGAAGTTGTCGTAGGCACGGGCGGCCATGAACTCCCGCCAGGCGAAGGGTCGGTAGCGAGGCCCGCCGTCACAAAGTTCGGCGACCGGCTCGACGGTGGCTTCGCGTGACGGGTTGGAGAAGTACGGGATGCTGAAACGGCGATTGCGAGTCATGGGCACCACTCGGTGGACGGCGGCGCGATAGCGATCGTTGGTCCAGGCCTGCATGCAATCACCCAAGTTGACGACGATCGTGCCCGCCGAAGGAGGCACGTCGATCCAGCCGTGATCGATCGATTCGGTCTGCAGGCCACCGGTGTCGTCCTGAAGAAGCAATGTGATGGCACCGGGATCGGTGTGATAACCGAGCGCCGTCTCGCCGAGGTCGGCCAGACCCTCGCGTTCCTCGACGGGCACCGGATCGCCGACGGGGTAGTGGTTGAGGCGAATCGTGCTCGAATGACGGCTGCTCGCAATCCGAGTCCGTCCAGTCGGTGAGAGTTCGAGAGCGTCGTGGATGAGCGACAACGTGCGATCGACGAGCACGGAGAATTCGTCGAAGAGTTCGACCATCGTGTCGCGAAAACCCGGGAGTCCGGCGGGCCAGCGGTTCATCGCATCGAGTGGTGCGAGTGACGGATCGATGAAATCGAAGACTTCCTTGTGATCACGTTTGCGCTTGGTGAGCTCGCGGTCGAAGAACCCGAGCGGATTGTCCTTGTCCCGCATGATCGCCGTCTTGGTGGTGCGGTCGGTGTCGAAGAAACGCGCCGTCTCGCGCCAGGTTCGGTCGATCAAATCATCGAGGCCATGACCCGACAAGAGGAAGAACCCGTGATCCCGACACGCGCGATCGAGGTCGGCAAGCGACGTGGCGGTCGGGCGGGAGATGTCGACGGTCGGAACGAGCTGCACGAGGTGATGCTACGGGCTGCATCCTCACCGGTCGGTACGATCCTCGGGTGCTCGCCAGCCTCACGACCCAGAGCGGTGTCTTCCTCGTGATCGCCGTGATCGGCACGATCGGCTTTGCCACTTCCGGTGTGATGGCGGCCGCCGAGTCGGACATGGATTGGTTGGGTGCGCTCGTTCTGGCGGTCGTGGTCTCGATCGGTGGTGGGACGCTCCGTGACGTTCTGATCGGCAACTTGCCCGTCACGTGGGTGCGCGACGAATGGCCGGTGTGGGTCGGCTTGGCCACTGGGATCGTCGGTATCACTCTCTTGCGCGTTCGTCCCTCGACTCGGCTCACGCATGGCGTTCCCTATTTGGCGGCCGATGCCGTCGGTCTCGGAGCCTTCGTGGTTCTGGGTACCTCGATCTCGCTCGAAGCGGGAACGTCGGCGTTCATCGCCGTTCTCATGGGTGTGATCACCGGGGTTGGCGGGGGAGTCGTGCGCGATGTCCTGACGAGCCGACGACCAATGGTGCTCGTCGGTCAGGTGTACGCCGTGGCCGGTTTGTGTGGCGCGGTCGCCCATGTGGCACTCGACGCCGCGGACAGCCGTGAAGAAGTGAAGGTCTGGGTTCCGATCGCGCTGATCGTGGTGTTGCGCTACTTCGCCGTTCGATACGACTGGCACCTGCCACGGACACTCGGCACCCGTCGACCTGACGCCGACGGGAACTGACGAGGTTCAGGAACTTCGAGCAACCCGACCAATAGTTGGGAGCAGAGCCTCGGCGACCAACTCCGGCTTCTCCTCGTGAGCCATCAAGCCGGCGCCCGGCACGACCACGATGTGCGCCGACGAGAAATCGTCGACCATCCGTTGGGCTCGGGCGACCGGGAAGAACTTGTCGTCTTCACCCCAGACGAGAACGACCGGAACGTCGATGCGACGGTGAATCGAAGCCAACTCGTGGATCAACCCGTAGTCGAAACTCTTGAGAAGTCGAGTTGCCGCCAGACGGGAGGCCGGGGAGGTGTTGAGCGGTCGGAGGAAGAACTCGTCGAATTCGCCGTCGAGATGCGAGCGGTCGGTGAAGGCGTCGCCCAACACCGGACCGGCGCGCCGCAGACGTGGTTTGCCGGCCAACCAACCGAGAGTCCGACCGAATCCGGGGACATGACGGCCGGCGAGAAACGACCGGAACTTCCAACTGATTCCGGTCGACATCTCGGTGTCGAGGAGTGCAAGAGCGCGCAGGCGTCGATCCCCGACCATTGCGTGTCGGGCGATCAGGCCACCACTGTCGTGTCCGACGACGGCGACGTCGTCGAGGCCGAGGAGATCGATCGTTCGCTGGACGCTCGCGATGTGTCCCTGAATGGTGAGATTCGACTGTGCCGAGAACTTGCTCGATCCGGCACCGGGCAGATCGATCAGATGGCACGTGACGTGATCAACGAGGTGGGGAAGTAGGGCGCGGAAAGTCGCGCTACTGACCGGCCAACCATGGACGAAGAGAACATCGGGACCGGTGCCGATCCGGCGATAGGCAACTTCGGCGTTACCGACATCGAGGAACCGCGCTGGCTCCTGTCGAAAGAGATCGGCTGCTCCCTGGCGATCGATGCCCACGGAACGACTCCTTTTGTAGTAGTTGCTACAAGAGGGTAATTGCAGTGCCCGCTACAGTCAAGAGCCGATGGGATACCGGCACTCCAAGGACGAAATCCTCGAGGGCGCCATCTCGTTCGCCCTCGCCGAGGGCCTGAGTCGGATGACCTTCGGCTCACTCGCTCGACACCTCGGGATCAGCGATCGAATCATCGTTTATTACTTTCCGTCGAAGAGCGATCTGATCAACGAAGTGATGGGCCAAGTCGGTCTTCGCGTTCAGACGACCTTGCAATCGGTGATCAAGACCGCGGCAACCGACCACAAAGAGTTCGTGGGTGCGGTCTGGCCAGCACTGGCGCAACGCAAGAACGATCCGATGTTCGCGCTTTTCTTCGAGGCCAGCGGCCTGGCCGTGGCGGGGGTCGAGCCCTATCGGTCGATGGCTCCGGCACTCGTGCGAGCCTGGATCGATTGGGCCGAACAGTCGATCGACGGGCCACCCGCATTCCGAAAGACGCAAGCGTCGGCCGCCATCGCGACCCTCGATGGTTTGTTGTTGATGCGTCAGCTCGCCGGCGCCGAAGTGGCCAATCGCGCCGCCAAAGGGATCATGTCGCCGAACACCCGATCGAGTCGGCGCGGCAAGTGACTTCGAGCGTCTCGGTTACTCGCGTTCCATCGAGACGGCCATACCCGGAAGGTTCACCCAGCCCTGCTTGTCGACGCACCAGGCCTCGACCGTGGGGTTCACGCTTGACTTGTCGTCCAGCGTGCCGGCCTTCACGGCGATGACACCTTCGCTCAGCGCGATCTCGGACAGGATCGGCGAGCCGCACGTGTTGCAGAAGCGTCGACGCACATATACCTGATCGCCTTTTTCACCGCGCTCTTCGTAGGTGGTGAGTTGGCCCGAGATCTTCATCTGCGATTCGTGGGCGATGAGGTTCACCGAGAACGCACTGCCACCTTGGCGTTGGCAGTGGCTGCAGTGGCACACCGCGGTGGCGATCGGATCGCCGGAGAACTCGTAGGTCACTTTGCCGCAGAGGCAACGTCCAGTCATGGTCATGGGGCGACCGTATCAGCCGTGAAGTTGTGGTGGAGCTGGGGGGAATCGAACCCCCGTCCATCAGGCGACGAACGACCGCGCTACGACCATTCCCGACTTCGAGGCTGACGCAACCTCACCGGCGGGTCGACTGGCCGTCATTGCTGGCGGCCCTCGACACGTCTTTCCGTGCGGTCAGCGGTCTTTCTCGCCGTCAGCCGTCTTTCCTGCTGTCATCCCCCGCTTCTGTTGCCGGGCTGCGGTGGATCGGCCCCGTGCGCCATTTCTGGTCACGATGTCTCTCAGTCACCTGACGAATCAGGCGGCGAGAGCGAACTGCTGGTTGGCAATTCTTTGGTTTGCCCCGTTTTTCGAGTCTGAGCAACTCGGGTCGCACGTCCGGCCATCGGAACTGCTGTCGAAACCTGTCAGCCCCAAAGCTTTGGTGTTGCCGTCAGGATAACGAGTGGATGACGCATTCATGTGCGGATCAACTCTGTAACACCCCCTTCCTATTGTGTGACTCACTTCCCGATCGGAACGGCTCGTGCCGAATCCCAGTTCTTGATTCCGATTCCCGAGGGAGGTGTCCGTGGCGATTGCGAGCGACATGTCGTCGAAGCTGGCTTCGTTGCGCGAGCGCTTGGTTGCCATCCGTCGCGAGCGGGCACGCCTCGATGCCGAGGAAGCATCGATCATCCGGGAGATGGACGCCACCGTGCGCGATTTGTCCAGTCCCGAGTTCGTGATTCCCGTCGTCGAACTCACCTCGGTCGTCGGTCTTTCACAACGAGAGGCGAGCCGGGTCGTCGCCCGTTCGGCTGCCCTCACTGAACTTCCAGTCTTCGACGGCGCCCTCGCCAACGGCGACGTCACGGCCGCCCATGTCGATTCGCTCGCCGCCGGGCTGAAGCGCCTCGAAGGAGCCGATCGCGAACGCTTGGTTCAACTGCAGTCGTCGTTGCTGCAATCGGCCACCCATCTGCCGGTCGATCAGTTCGCCAAACACGTCCGATCCGAGGTCGCCCGACTCCAATCCGATGGCGGACTCGCCGAGTTCGAACGTCAGCGTCGCAGCACCTATCTGCGTACCTGGAACGACGCCGACGGAATGCTTCATCTGCGCGGTGCCTTCGACCCCGAGCGCGGCTCGGTGTTGCTGTCGCGTCTCGAACGGCACATGGAAGCCATGTTCCACAGCGGCGATCGCGAAGTCCCCGTAGTCGTGGCGCCGGGCATCGAGCCGAACGATCATCGTCGTGCCTTGGCTCTGCTTTCCGCTCTGGAGGGCGATTCGTCCCAACCGCACGAGGCGTCGTCCGTTCGGTCCGAGATCATCGTTCACATCGACCTCGCAACTCTCACCGGCGGTCTCACTGCGGCAGGAATCACCACCACGCAACACGGTGTGAGCCTTCCCGTCGAGACGGTTCGACGTCTGGCCTGCGATGCCGAAATCATTCCCGTCGTCCTGAGTGGCGAAGGCGTTCCGCTCGACGTCGGCCGGAGCAAACGCTTGGCCACGGTGCATCAGCGCCGAGCCCTTGGCTCGGTCCACGAAACTTGCGCCGTTCCCGAATGCGCCGTGGCATTCAAACACTGCGAACCACACCACATCGACTACTGGGAGAACGGTGGATCAACGTCGCTCGACAACCTGATCCCACTGTGTTCCCGCCATCACCACGCAGCCCACGAGGGTGGATGGAAACTCCTTCTCGACCCAGCAACACGGGAGCTCTCGATCGATCGTGGTCCACCTTGTCGGTGAAGGTCGAAGCGGTGCCGGCAACAGAAAGTGATCGAGGGAACACCGAGCGATGTTCGGTTCGTGATCAGTCCTTGCCTTTGCGCTGGCGCCCGAGTTCACGATCGATCTCGCGTTGGGCATCCTTCTTGGCGATGGCTTGGCGTTTGTCACCTTTGGTACGACCCTTGGCCAAGGCGAGTTCCACCTTGGCCCGACCATCCTTGAAGTACAGCGAAAGTGGAACGAGGGCCAGTCGTTCCTGTCCGACGCGTGCGTCGATGCGGTCGATCTCATCCCGACCGAGCAGCAGTTTGCGCGCCCGATTCGGATCGTGGGCGCCCACCCCGTGAGCGAACTGATACGGCGCAATGTGCACGCCCTCGAGCCAGATCTCCCCATTGGAGATCCGTGCGTAGGCATCGGCGAGCTGCACGTGCCCTTCGCGAAGACTCTTCACCTCGCTGCCTTGCAGCATGATGCCGGCTTCGAAGACGTCGAGGATCGAGAAGTCGTGACGCGCCTTGCGATTGCTGGCGATCAGTTTGGTGCCGGCGCGGCCCGCTCCCTGATTCATCGAACCTCGCTCATGATGGGATCAGGTTACGGACGGGGTCAGGTCGAGAACCGAAGGGCTCGGTAACTTGTCGACGTGGACCCCGATGTCGACCGATCGATTGATCCCTCGAACGATCCCGCGAGCGATCTCTTGAACGATCCCGCGAACGATCCCTCGAAGGCGCTCATCGTCGAACCGCATGTTTACGACGCCATGACCGCATTGGCCCTGGCCGAGTATCCGCTCGAGGCCTGCGGCCTGATGGCCGGGGAGCCGGGCTCCGACCGCATGGTCCGGTTCTTCCCGTGTCGCAATGTGGAGAAGTCGGCCCGGATCTACACGATCGACCCCAAGGATCACCTACGAGCCGAGCGGGCCGCCGAAGACGCCGGTCTGGAGATCCGAGGTGTGATGCACAGTCACACCCACACCGAGGCCTATCCCAGTCCGACCGATGTGGCGGCTGCCCCCGACCCGGGCTGGCATTACGTCATCGTGACCCTGAAGCGGGAGAAGCCCGAGGCCCGGACCTACCGAATCATGGATGGCTCGATCGCCGAGGTCAGGCTCGAAATCCGGGACTGAGCTTCAGGACCGAGGTCCGGTACTGGGATCCCCAAGACCGAGACCCGGTACGGAGATCCCTGTTGGCCGGATCCCTGGTACCTGGATCCCTGGTACCTGGACATAGTCAGAAACCTCGAAATTCCGACCTGGCGTTCTCATTCTCCGGGGGATTCATTACAATCCCGACTGAACTTGTAGGGATTCGCCGGAGCGTCCGACGACCCATGGCACAACATGGCGCAACGAGGAACATCCGGGAGGTGAGCATGGTTCCGCACGAAAGTGTTCTCGACCTCATCGGGAATACCCCGGTGGTGGATGTGAGCCGGCTCTCGCCGAACCCGAATGTTCGGATCTACGCCAAGCTCGAGATGCAGAACCCCTTTGGTTCGGTGAAGGACCGCATCGCCAAGTCGATGATCGAGGACGCCGAAAAAGATGGTCGCCTGCAGCCCGGACAAACGATCGTCGAACCGTCGTCGGGCAACACCGGCATCGCCTTGGCCGCCATCGCTCAGATCAAGGGCTACCCGATCAAGATCTTGATGCCCACGAGCGTGTCGATCGAACGTCGCCAGATGCTCGAGATCTTCGGCGCCGAAGTCATCCTGACTCCCGGTGAAGAAGGTTCGAATGGTGCCGTGAAGCGCGCCATCGAAATGGCCGAGGCCCATCCGGAGTACTGCTTTCTGTATCAGTACGCCAACGACGCCAATCCGCGGGCGCACTATGAGGGAACTGGGCCGGAAATTTTGCGCGATGTTCCCGAGATCACGCACTTCGTGGCTGGTTTGGGAACGAGCGGAACCCTCATGGGTACGGGCCGCTTCCTGAAAGAGCAGAAGCCCGACGTCAAGATCGTGGCGGTGGAGCCACCGCTCGGCGAGCGAGTGGAGGGTCTGCGCAACCTCGACGAGGGCTACGTGCCGCCCGTCTTCGACAACTGGCACGGTTTCGACATCCTCGACCGCAAGCGTGTGGTGCGCCCCCGGGAATCCATCGAGTGGACCCGACGTCTGGTCAAGGAATGTGGAGTCTTCGCTGGCATCTCCTCAGGTGCCGCTCTCGCTGGTGCGGCCAAGGTCGCCTCGGAGATCGACGAAGGCACGATCGTGTTCATCGTCTGCGACGGCGGGTGGAAGTACCTCTCCACCGGGGCGTACACCGACGATCTCGACGTGGCCGAAGCGGCCGCCGAGAAGATCATTTACTTCTGAGTCTCTGGTTGCCGGATTACCTGAGTTCCTGATCCCGGCTCTGCACATTTCGGACACCGTCTACCGTTCATGTGTAGATGAACTCCGTTCCGGTTCCCCTTCCCGCCAACCGGCGTGACACCCGACGTCGATTCGAGCAGTGGGTGAAACATCCCGGTTGCGGCGCGAATCTGATGTCGGCCGTGCACAACGTGAAGATGGGCGCGGTCGCTCGTCGCGAGAACCCGGCGGCACCCAAGGAAGGCCAGTCGGTGTTCGCGCTCGCCCGAGGTCGTCGATTCGAAGCCGGTCTGGTGGCCAACAACGGTGAGCGGCTCCTGAAGGCGATGTCGACGTCGAAGATGTTCGCCCGATCCGATCCGCAATTTCTCGACTTCCGAGTATCGGTCAACGGCGGTCCGCTCGCCGACATCGACGCTGCCATCGAGCACACCGAGAAATTTCTGCAGGCGCTGGCCCGTGATCGCACATTCGAAGGGGTGATATCCAGCGCAACCCTGCGAATTCCCAAAGGCGTGATGCTGCCCGAAGCAACCCTCATCATCGATGCCCTCGCGGTCACCATCGTCGACGGACAGCCCTCGCTGTGCGTGGGTGAAATCAAGACCTACGCCGATCGGGGCGGACACACATCCAAGTCCGACCTCGCACATGCCCGTGCGCAGATGGGTTTGTACGTTCACGCCTTGGCCATGGTGCTCGAACAATTGGGCCTCGCCGACGACATCGCGTTGTCGCTCGAGGGATTCCTCGTGCTCACTCGTCCGGGCTCCAACAACGCCGTCGTTCGAGCGGGAGAAGATCTCCGATTCCAGGCCGAGCGTGCCCGCAAGGGATTCGAGTTGATGGAGTCCGCAGCTCGTGACATGTCGCATCTCGTGGGTGACGACAACGGCGAGGGAGACAAGAACCTCTTCGACATGGTTCTCGCGGCTCCGACCTCGT
>JBEGQB010000054.1:0-9177 GCA_041181165.1 Actinomycetota bacterium | reverse complement strand
GGAACTCACCGGCGACTACGAAGAGTTCGATCGCGATCCGTATGTCGAACCGGGTTTCACGCGAGCTGCGGTGCGCGAAGAAGTCGATGTCGTGATCGTCGGCGGTGGGTTCGGCGGCATGATCGCCGCTTATCGCCTCACCACTCTCGGAATCACCAATTTCCGCATCGTCGAAAAGGGCGGTGACTTCGGGGGGACGTGGTACTGGAACCGCTATCCGGGCGCGGCCTGCGACGTGGAGTCGTACGTCTATCTGCCACTCCTCGAAGAAACCGGGTACATGCCCACCGAGAAGTACGTGAAGGCTCCGGAGATCTTCGCCTATTGCCAACTTCTGGGCGAGAAGTTCGATCTGTACCGCGCCGCTCTCTTTCAGACCGAGGTCGAGGACATGCGCTGGGACGATCAGGCACAGCGTTGGCATGTGATCACCTCGCGTGAGGACGACCTCGCGGCGCGTTTCATCATCATCGCTGGCGGGGTCCTTCACAAGGCCAAGTTGCCGGGGATCCCCGGCATCGAGTCGTTCGAAGGCAAGAGCTTTCACACCAGCCGATGGGACTACTCGTACACCGGCGGTGACTCGCGGGGCGGCATGTCGGGGCTGGCCGACAAGCGTGTCGGGATCATCGGTACCGGCGCAACTGCTGTTCAGGTGGTGCCCAAGCTCGCGGAGTCGGCCAAGGAGTTGTTCGTGTTCCAACGAACTGCGGCCTGCGTCGGTGCGCGCAACAACAAGCCCACGGATGTCGAGTGGTTCAAGTCGCTCCAACCCGGATGGCAAGCCGAGCGGATGCGGAACTTCACGGAAGCGATCACGGGAGCTCAGCCCGAGATCGATCTCGTCGATGACGAGTGGACGAAGATGCTGTGGGTCGACACGCGCAAGCTGCCCGATTCGGACGAAGAGGCCGCCGAACTCGAGCGCATCGATTTCGCCAACATGGAGCGGATCCGCGATCGCATCGCGCAGATCATCGAGGATCCCCAGACTGCTGAACTGCTGAAGCCGTGGTACGGGCAGAGCTGCAAGCGACCATGCTTCCACGACGAGTACCTGCCCGCCTTCAATCGTCCGAACGTTCACTTGGTGGACACCGACGGGAAAGGTGTTGATCAGATCAATGAGCGGGGGGTGGTCGTGGGTGGGGTCGAGTATCCCGTCGATCTTCTGATCTATGCATCGGGCTTCGAGGTCACGACCGACTACACACACCGACTCGGATTCGATCCGAAGGGACGAGACGGCGTCTCGTTGAGTGAGGCCTGGGCGGGTGGGCCTTCGACCCTTCACGGAGTTCTCACCAAGGGATTCCCCAACATGTTCATGATCAGCACGGTGCAAGGAGCTCAAGCGACGAACTTCGTTCACTCGATCAGTGAGATCGCCAAGCACGTCACCTTTCTCGTAGATCAGTGCCTCCGCGACGACGTCGCCACGATCGAGCCCACGACCGAGGCCCAAGAGGCTTGGTTCCAGACGTTGTTCGGGACCTTGTGGGGTGTCGCCAAGTACAACATGACGTGTACACCCGGCTATCTCAACAGCGAAGGTGGCGGTGCCAACCGGGACAACGCCGCCACCATGAAGTCGGCGCGTGCCATTGCCTGGATGACGAGCGTGATGGGGTTCGTGGACTACGTCGAGAACTGGCGGGCCCGTGGTGACCTCGATGGACTCGTGACCACCAAGAGATCGTGAACGTCCCGGTCCTCGAGACCGAGCGCCTCGTTCTGCGGGGCTGGCACTCCGATGATCGCAGTCCCTTCGCGGAACTCAACGCCGACGCCGCGGTGATGGAGCATTTCCCCTCGGTCATGTCTCACGAGGAGTCCGATCGTCTCGTTGACGCCATCATCGATGGTTGGGCGGCTGGGTTCGGTCTTTGGGCCGTCGAGGACAAAGAGCACGGAAGGTTCATCGGTTACACGGGGTTCTCCTCTCCGTCGTGGGAGGCATCGTTCACACCCTGCGTGGAAATCGGGTGGCGACTCCGCGCCGACTCGTGGGGTGCCGGTCGGGCGACCGAAGCAGCTCGTACCGCGTTGCACTGGGCGCTCGACAACCTTCGTGCACCGAGAGATGAGATCGTGAGTTTCACGACGGTCGGCAATCGGCGTTCGAGGCGCGTCATGGAGAAGATCGGTCTGTTGCACGATGAGACAGCCGATTTCGATCATCCACGCCTGCCGACGTGGGAGCACAAACGTCATGTTCTCTACCGGCGAACACTCCGCGAACTTCGGCACATCGTGGGCCGAGGCTGATCCCACGAAGTTTCTCAGCCGGCCTAGTTTCCTCGGGTGAGCAACGTCACCTTCGACTCGACCGCCGACTATTGGTCGGTTCCCGTCGAAACGCTGCTCAGACGTCTGGATTCGACGATCCGTGGGCTCTCATCGGAGCAAGCGTCGGGCCGCCGTCGGGATTCCGAGCGAATCGAAACACGCGAGTCGTCGGATCTGCATCTTCTCGCTCGTCAATTCCGAAGTCCGATCATCCTGCTCCTCGCGGTAGCCGCAATCCTGTCGATGGCACTCGGCGAGGTCGTCGATGCCTCGATCGTCATCGGCATTCTTCTCCTGAGTGGTGGCCTCGGTTTTCTGCAGGAGCGCGGTGCGGTGAAGGCCATTCACGCTCTCATGTCGTCGGTGGCCGTGCACGCCGATGTGTTACGTGATGGTCAGGAGACCGAGGTACTGGTGGGCGATGTTGTGCCGGGCGACGTCGTACTCGTTCGGACGGGAGACGTCATCCCCGGGGACGGGCGCGTGATCGAGTCCGATCGGCTTCTCGTCAACCAGGCAGCTCTCACCGGAGAGGACTACCCGCGGGCACGGACGACGGGTGAGGTCTCGTCGACTGCCGCACTGGTGGAGCGGACGAACTGTTTGTATCTCGGCACGCACGTGGCGAGTGGACGCGGTCGGGTACTGATCACTCGTGTCGGCCGGTCGACCGAGTTCGGTCGTCTCGGCGAACATGTCGCTCGACAGCACGTGCCGACGGCCTTCGAAAGAGGAATCACGTCCTTCGGCTACATGCTGATGCGTGCCACTGCGGTCCTGGTATTGGCGATCTTCGTGTTCAACATCGTCCTCCACCGGCCGTTCATCGACTCCTTCCTCTTCTCACTCGCTTTGGCGGTTGGTCTCACGCCACAAATGCTGCCGGCCATCATCACTCTCAGTCTTTCCAAAGGTGCCGTACGGATGGCACGCGACCGCGTCATCGTGAAGCGGCTCGATGCCATCGAGGACGTCGGGTCCTTGGACGTCTTGTGTACCGACAAGACGGGAACTCTGACCGTTGGCTCGGTGTCTCTTCACGGAGCGCTCGGCATCGACGGCCACACCGATGAGTGGGTGAGAACGATCGGCTGGTGGAACGCGCGGCTGCAAACCGGTTTTCCAAACCCGATCGACACTGCGATCTCGGCCACGGCCGAGCCGGCTGGCCCGGATTGGAAGTTGCTCGACGAAGTCCCGTTCGATTTCACGCGAAAACGAACCACACTGCTCGTGGATGACACCCGACGCTTGCGTTTGATCGTGAAGGGTTCGGTCGACACGTTGTGGGCCAAGTGTTCACGCGTTCGTCTCCGAGACGGTTCGGTGGTCGATTTCACCAGTCATCGAGTGGAGGTGCTGGCGGTTCACGGCCGACTCGCGGCGGCGGGATTGCGAATCATCGGCGTGGCCGAGAAGGAGGTCGACCCGTCGACCACCACTGCTGATGCCGAGGAGTCCGACCTCGTGTTCTCGGGGTTCTTGACTTTCGCCGATCCACCCAAGCTCGGCGTGGAAGAAGCCCTTCGACGTTTCGGTGAGATGGGCGTGGCGATCAAGTTGATCACCGGGGACAACGAGCACTCCGCGGGATACGTAGCGGCTGCGGTCAACCTCCCGGAAGGACGCCATGTGTCGGGGGTGGAGATTGTCGGGATGTCCGATGACGAACTCGACGACATCGTCGACGCATCGGTGGTGTTCAGTAACACCGATCCTTTGCAGAAGGAACGGATCATTCGTTCCTTGATTCGTCGTGGGCATTCGGTCGGATTCCTGGGTGACGGGATCAACGACGCACCCGCACTTCACGCAGCTGACGTCGGCATATCCGTCGAAGGCGCAGTGGATGTGGCCAAGCAAACCGCCGATCTCGTGCTCCTGGAGAAGGATCTCGGAGTACTGGCCAATGGCATCGAGGAGGGTCGGCGGATCTTCACCAACACCTTGAAGTACGTCGGTGTCACGACGAGCGCCAACTTCGGCAACATGCTCTCCCTGGCCATCGCCTCGGTGATCCTGCCTTTCCTTCCGTTGCTTCCCCTGCAGATCCTTCTTCTCAACTTTCTGTCCGACGTCCCGGGAATGACGATTGCCACCGACTTGGTCGATACGGAGCAGATCGCCCGACCTATCAAGTGGGACATCCGCCGGATTCAATTGTTCATGGTGGTCTTCGGGACCATCAGCACGGTCTTCGACCTGACGACCTTCGTGGTCCTGCGCTTGCTCTTCGACTCGCAAGCGGAACTTCTGCGTTCCGGTTGGTTCGTGGAATCCACGTTCACCGAATTGGCCGTCATGCTCGTTCTGCGAACCTCTCGCCCGTGCTTTCGGAGTCGACCGAGTCGTCCCCTGCTGTGGGTATCAGTGGCAACGGCCGGGGTCACCATCGCTCTGCCGTATCTTCCCGTGGCCAGTGGCTTCGGACTGACAGGACTGCCGATGGCCGTACTCGCCTCGATGATCCTGATAACGGTTGCGTACATCGCGCTGACCGAGATTCTCAAGATGCGTTGGAAATCGATACTCATCACGAGTAGCGCGACCGCTGTGGTCTGATGCTTGCTCCGTAGCCGATGTGGCACAATCGCCGATGGCTGAACTCGAGGAGGCTCCCGTGTTGTTCCCCATCAGGAAGATCGTCACCGTGGTGGAGGAGATCCACCATGATCTCGGACCGGTCGCCGCACGTCCGGCTCTCAAAGGTGCGATAGCCGCTGTTGTCGCCAATCCCTACGTCGGGCGGTTCGTGGAAGATCTCAGCCCGGCCGTCGACGAGCTTCGGGTTCTGGGGGAGAAGCTCGGCAACATTCTCGTCTCACATCTGGGTGGCGACCCGTCGGTGATCGATGGCTACGGCAAGGGGACGATCGTCGGCTCGGCTGGTGAAATCGAACACGGCGCGATGTGGCACATCCCGGGTGGTGGCGGAATGCGCGCCGCTCTCGGAAAGGGAACCTCCATCGTTCCGTCCACCAAGAAGGTCGGCGGACTCGGCGCGCGCCTCGACGTGCCGATCACCCATCTGGAGTGGAGTTATGTGGGCAGCCACTACGACGCCATCGAAGTCGGTGTGCCCGATGGGCCCAAGCCCGACGAGATGGTCGTGATCCTTGCCATGGCGAGCGGTGGCCGTGTGCATGCTCGGCTCGCTGGTGGTTTCACGCTCGCTGATCGCGGGCAACCGGGGGTGCCGGCATGAGTTCGATGAAGATTGCGTTCATCGGCATCGGTCGCATGGGTTGGCACATGGCCGGGCACTTGGTGAAGGCCGGTCACGATGTGGTCGTTTGCGATGCGGTCGACGGGGTCGGAGCGAAGTGGGCGGCAGAGTTCGGAGGTCGTACGACGGTTGGTCCACAGGAAGCAGTGGTGGGTGCATCGTTCGTGATCACGTCGTTGCCGGCTGATCGTGAATTGCGCGTGGTCGCCGAGCAGATCATTCCTCATCTCGAATCGGGAACGATCTGGATCGATCACTCGACCACATCGGCTGAAGTCGCGCGGGAGATGGCCCGAGACGTGGCGGCGGTTGGTGGCCGTTTCCTCGATGCACCGGTGTCCGGTGGAGTGGACGGCGCGAAGAACGGCACCCTCACCGTGATGACGGGCGGCGACGACGAAGCGTTCGCCACCAGCGAGCGGATCATCGCCGCTTACGGAGCCCGAGTGACGCTCATGGGCGGATCCGGAGCTGGCCAGATCACCAAGATGACGAATCAAATCTGTGTGATCGGCCTGTGTCAGGCGTTGGCCGAAGGTCTCGATTTCGCCGAGACCGCCGGACTCGACGTGAGCAAAGTGATTCACGTCATGTTGCAGGGCTCGTCGGCGTCCTGGCAGATGGCCAACCGTGCCGAGCGGATGCTCGCCGGAGAGTACGACTACGGGTTTTCCAACACCTTGATGCGCAAAGACATCGGTCTCGTACTCGACGAGGCGCGCAACATGAACGTTCCCCTTCCGGTGACGGCCATGGTGGGCCAGATGTTGTCGGAAGTCGCGGCGATGGGCGGAGCCAACTGGGACTGGTGCAGCCTCATGGAACGTCAGCGTCAACGGAGGAATTCGTGAGCACTAGTCTCGTCGGAGGCCATTGACCAAGGGGGGTTCGACATGGCGGAGATCCACGGTACCTGCGATCCGCGTTTCGAGAAGATGCGCGAGATCCTGTCGGCCAATATCGACGCCGGCGAAGATGTCGGCGCTTCGGTTGCCGTCGTCCACAAGGGCGAGATGGTCGTCGACATCTGGGGTGGATGGGTCGACGAGAAGCGTTCGGCACCGTGGTCGGCCGACACGATCACCAACGTGTGGTCGAGCACCAAGACTCAGATGGCTCTCTGTGCGTTGATGCTCGCCGATCGAGGTCTCCTCGACCTCGATGCACCAGTGGCGAAGTACTGGCCGGAGTTCGCGGCGAACGGGAAGGATGGTGTCCTCGTACGGCACCTTCTTTCGCACACATCGGGTGTTTCGGGCTGGGATCAGCCGATCGAAGTGAGCGATCTTTACGACTGGGAGAAGTCGACTTCGAAGCTCGCCGCACAAGCGCCGTGGTGGGAGCCCGGGACGTCATCGGGTTACCACGCGCTGAACCAGGGACACCTCGTCGGAGAAGTGATCCGGCGCGTCACCGGCTTGAAACTCGGTGAGTTCTTCCGTCGCGAAGTGGCCGAGCCGCTCGGTATCGACTTCCACATCGGTCTGCCCGAGAGCGAGTTCGGGCGAGTGTCGAACGTGATTCCGCCGCCTCCGCTCCCCGTCGACATGACCCAACTCGATCCGAATTCGGTCGTCGTGAAGACCTTCAGCGGCCCGGCACCGGGAGCCGAAGCGGCTTGGACCAAGGAGTGGCGTCAGGCCGACATCGGCGCTGCCAATGGGCATGGCAACGCGCGTTCGTTGGCCTGGGCGCAGAGTGCGATCAGCAACGGTGGATCGGCGAAGGGTCATCGATTGCTGAGTCAGAAGACGATCGATCAGATCTTCCGCGTGCAGAGCGACGGAATGGATCAGGTGTTGATGGCCCCGGTGAAGTTCGGTATCGGCTACGGCTTGCCGAACCCGACGGTTCCGCACCTTCCGATGGATCGCCGGGCGTGTTTCTGGGGTGGTTGGGGTGGATCGGCGATCGTCAACGATCTCGATCTCGAGCTCACCGTCACGTATGTGATGAATCGGATGGCCGAGGGACTACTCGGCGACAACCGAGGCACATCACTCGTGTCGGCTGCTTTCGCCGCCTGCAGCCGCTGATAGTCGTCCGGTTCGTCCGCGGCCGGTGACCCAGATGACGAGTGTGGTGGCGACGGCAAAATAGCCGACCACGTACAACGCAAAGGGTTGGATGGTGCCGTCGAAGGCGTCGCTACCGAGACCTCCGAGCAGCGACCCACCAGCGGTGGTGACCGTGAGCAGAAGCGCCGACGCCGTGCCGGCGATGTGCGGGAGGGGAGTCATGGCCGCTGTGTTGCAGATGGGTGCCAGTCCTTGGGCGATCGGTACGAGGAGCGCCACGGCGATGCAGAAGACCCAGAAGTTCGGACGCCCATCACCACCGAAGGCGATGAGGAGCATGAGTATCGACGACGCGGTGCCGACGAGAACTATCCGGCGGACGAGGGTTTCGATTCCGTGAACCTTCACCAAACGGGCGTTGTTCAATGAGTTGAGCGCGAACACGACCGCGATCACGCCGAAGATCAGAGGGAACCACGGGCCGTACCCATAGACGTCCTCGATGATCACCTCGGATCCCGAGAGATATGTGGTCATCACACCGAAGAGGAAAGTTGTGGCGATTCCATAGACCACTGTTTCCCTCGTCGAAAGCACTTCGCGTCCTGCTGAACCGACGGCTCGCCAGGTGAAGGGTCGTCGATTGCTCGGAGCGAGGGTCTCGGGAAGTCGACGAGACCAGATGAGCAGAACGACGCCGATCACCGACGGGAACCAGAACACGACCCGCCACGGGAGAAATGCGATGAGTCCGGCTCCGATACTCGGAGCGAAGATCGGCACGAGAAGGAAGACGGCAGTGATCATCGACATGAGCCGCGCCATCTGGGTTCCTTCGTAACGGTCGCGGATCATGGCCGTGCTCAAGGATCTCGGTGCGGCGGCACCGACACCCCAGACGAAGCGGATGATGATGATCCACTTCCATGAGGGAGCGAAACTCGCGGCGATGCCGGCCGCGATATAGAGGCATAGACCGGCCGCGAGGGGAGTCCGACGTCCGAAGCGGTCCGAAGCCGGCCCGTACAACCACGGTCCGAAAGCCATGCCGAGGAAGAAAGCGGTGATCAGCCAACTCACTTGCGTCGAATCAGGACTCATGCCGAACTCTTGGCGCATGTCGGGGAAGGCCGGCAACAAGAGATCGATCGCCATCGCTCCGCAGGCCATCAGAGCGACCATCAAGACGATGAACTCGCGACCTTCGGCATGCGTTCGTCGTGTCTCCGATTCCCGAGTGGGCGAAACAGTGTCGTCCGACTCGGAGACGGATCGCGAGGACTTCACTCGATCAGGGTAGGGGAAGCCCGAGTGGATCGGGTCGGTAGATTCGAATTCCTGTGTCTGGAAATGTGGATGTGATCTCCGAAGCCGCACGTCGGCGCACGATTGCGATCATCAGCCATCCCGACGCGGGCAAGACGACTCTCACCGAGAAGTTCCTCCTCTACGCGGGGGCGATTCAGGAAGCCGGTGCCGTTCATGCCCGCGGTGATCGTCGCGGGGCGACGTCGGACTGGATGGAACTCGAACGCCAGCGCGGAATCTCGATTTCCTCGGCCGTGCTGCAGTTCCCGTACGGCGACAAGGTGATCAACCTTCTGGATACTCCCGGTCACCGGGACTTCTCGGAAGACACTTATC